>JAEVHO010000197.1 GCA_016802835.1 Micromonospora sp. ATA32
CGCCCGGGAATCGCTTGGAGACGTCACGCACCTTGAGGACCGGTGCGGCGGCTGCGTCCTTCATCATCAATCTTCCTGGTTCTACCCCGGGGCGGGTTCCGGCGGCCCGCTGGCGTACCGGGTGCGGGCCCGCCGGTCTTGAAGATCAGTAGGCGCTACCCACCGACTCGGACGCGTTGGCGGAGCTGTACTCGCGGTCGGAGATGATGACGTTCTCCTGGATGGCGGTGCCGGCGTAGAAGTCCTGGGCGGTCTTGAACGCCAGCGGGCCGAAGCGCGGGTTGGACTCGATGACGGCGTTGATGGTGCCGTCGACGATGGCCTGGACGGCGTTCCGGGTGCCGTCGATCGAGACGATCTTGACGTCCTTGCCGGGGTTCTTCCCGGCCGACCTGAGTGCCGTCACCGCGCCGAGGGCCATCTCGTCGTTCTCGGCGTAGACGGCGGTGATCCCGGGATTGCTGGAGATGAGCTGCTCCATGACGGCCTGGCCCTTGTCGCGGGCGAACTCACCGGTCTGCTGCGCGACGATCTCCAACCCGGGGGCCTTGGCTCTGACCTGCTCCACGAAGCCGTTGGTGCGGTCGGTGGTGACGTTGTTGCCGGACGAGCCGAGCAGGATCGCCACCTTCCCCTTCCCGCCCGTCGCCTGGATCATCGCGTCGGCCGCCCGCTTGCCCTGTTCGACGAAGTTCGACCCGAGGAAAGCCAGGTAGTCCTTGCAGCTGGTTGAGTTGATCTTGCGGTCGATGGTGAGCACCGGCACGTGCTTCGCCGCGGCCGCCTGCAGGGCTGGCTCGAGGCCGTCGGAGTTCAGCGGCGCGACGATGAGGAACTGCGCGCCCTGGGCGAGCATGTCCTGGATGTCGCTGATCTGCTTCGACAACTGCGACTGGGCATTCGTGACCAGCAGCTTCTTGACGCCGATCTTGGCGGCCTCGTCCCTGATGGACTGCGTCTCGGCGATCCGGAACGGGTTCGCCTCCTTCTCCGACTGGGAGAAGCCGACCACCGCGCTGGTCAGGTCGAGCTTCTGGGCGCCGTACTGCTGGAGGGTGCAGCCCGCTCCCGACGGCGAGGCGCTGCCGACGACCTGCTGACCCGCGCTGCCGGCCGGCGCCGGAGTGCCCTGGTTCTCACTCTTGGTGCAGCCGGTCAGCACGGAGGCGGCGGCGAGGAACGCGACGATCGCGCTGGCCGGGACGCGTTTCCTGATGGTCATGTGGTGGCTCCTCGGGCACGTGGGAACGGATCATTCGCCGTCGACGGCGTCGCGTCGAGGCATGCGGATCAGACCCGCTGGGCGGGCCGTGGCGAAGCTGTTGATCACCGGCCAAGACATCGATGAATGGGAATTAGCTGGTGGTGTCGTTGGGGCCTATAACGTTATACAGCCGCCTCCGGATGTCAAGAAGCTTCCTCGAACGCCTTGTTACGCAACCGTCCTGACACGCGGCACACGTTGTCCTCAAGGGAGACGACCTAACCCGTCCGTCTGTGCCCTGCCCCGAACCATCTGGTCACTGATCACCGTCGCCGTCCTCGGTGCCGGCCTGCTGGTGCAGCCCGGCGCCGCGCAGGCCGTGCCTGCGAAGCCGCGGCTGCTGAGCACCCCCTGGACCAGCCGGGCGCTGGCCGGTACGCCACTGCCGGAACGTCCCCGACCCCAGATGACATGAACGCGCGACCACGGGTCGTACCGGTGCGGCAGCCGAGCCACGGCTGGCGCACCGGACGCATCGACTAACTGCGCTCGGGGACGGCCATCTCGCCGAGAAGGGACCAGTCGTCCTGCGGGACAGTCACGTTGACGATCCGGGGCGTCTCGACGAGGTGGGGTGGCAGGGTCCGCTGGGCGTTCCTGAAGTGCTCGGACCGGACGTGCGCTGCTCCAGCCTCCCCGTCGCGGAACGCCTCGATCAGGACGTACTCGGTCGGGTCCTCGACGCTTCGCGACCAGTCGAACCACAGGCAGCCCGGCTCGCGGCGAGTGGCCTGGGTGAACTCGTCGGCGATCTCGGGCCACCGGTCGGCGTGCTGCGGCAGCACTCGGAACTTCGCGGCGATGAAGATCATGGGAGTCTCTCTCGATTGCGGAACGGCAGGACGGGCTCCGAGCGAACTCGCCAGGATTCTAGTTGTCCCGCGACGATCACGAGGCGTCCGGCGGTCGGGCCCACGGGATCCCACTCGACATCAGCCCTCAGGAGCTCCTGCCCGCGGTGCGGTAGCGCTCGACCTCCGACCACACGGAGGACATGCCGGCGAGACAGCGGTCGAACACGCGGGCGTGCTCGACGTACGCGGCCCGGTGCGGCCCCGGGTGCACGCACAGGTCGTCCTCGTCGTCGACGGTCCACGGCGGCAGGTCGTGGGCGAGGGCGCCGGGCAGCAGGGAGGCGACGCCGCGGGCGCCCAGCTCACTGGTGAGCTGACGCCGGACGGGCCGCCCCAGCACGTCGGCGAAGATCTGCGCCCAGACCGCCGACCGGGCGCCCCCGCCGGCCAGCCGCCAGGGGCGGTCCCCGACGTCCGCGCCGCTGGCCAGCACCCGGTCGAGCTGTACTCGGTGGTACTGCGCGACCCCCTCGATGACCGCCCGAGTGAGGTGTCCGCGGCGGTGGTTGCTGGAGATGCCGAGGAAGGTGCCGGACGCCGACGGGTGCTCTGGCGATCCGTTGACGAACGGCAGGAACAGCAGGCCGTCGGCGCCGGGCGGCACGGTGGCCGCCTCCTGCAGGAGCTCCGCCGCGGCGACGCCGCCGATCTGGTCGTGCGCGACCCCGGCGCAGGCGAGCCATTCCAGGTTCGCCGCCGAGGTCGGAGCGACCTCCATCGCCAGCATCGTGGCCGGGTCGGGCATGAACGCGCTGAGGGTGACCTCGGGGGCGGGAGCGCGCGCGGGCACGACGACGCCGTTGATCGCCCAGGTGCCGACGATGATCGTCCCGTCGCCGACCTCCCGACCCCCGGCGCCGAGGGTCGCCGCCACGCAGTCCATGCAGCCCGCGATGACCGGCAGTCCTTCGGGAAGCCCGGTGCGGGCCGCGGCGGAGGCGCTCAGCCCGGCGACCACCTCGTCGGAGCGGCGCAGCGGCGGGAACCGGTCGAGGTCACTGGCCGGCAGCCCGACCAGTTCGAGCGCCGTGGCGGTGTAGGCCCGGGTGCCGAGCCCGACCATCCCGAAGGCGCTCGCGTCGCTGTAGTCGGCGCTGGCCACGCCGGTGAGCTGGGAGGTGACCCAGTCCTTGCAGGAGAGCGCCCACCGGGTGGCCGCGTAGGCGTCCGGTTCGGCGTCCCGGAGCCAGCGCAGCAGGACGCTCGGCTGCGCGGCCCAGGGAATGGAGCCGGTCTCCCGGGCCAGCCGGCGTGCCCCCTCCGGCGGGATCGCCTCGACGATCCGCTGGGCGCGGCTGTCCGACGAGGCGACGGCCGGTCCGACCGGGCGCAGCGCCTCGTCGACCGGGTACAGGCCGTTGCCGTGGGCGGCCACCCCGATGCCGGCCGGGGCGTACCCCTCGGCGGCCAGCTTGCCGGTGACCTCGCCGAGCAGCGACAACACCGTGTCGGCCAGCGCGAGCATGTCCACGTCGTGGCGGTGGGCGGTCACGCTGGTGCGCGGCGTGCGGGCATGCACGACGGCCAGCTCGCGCCCCTCGACGTCGAAGGCGGCCGCCTTGGTGGCGGTGAGCCCGACGTCGACGCCGAGGTAGCAGGTCTGCGGTGCCGTCACGACGTCCTCCTGTCACTGTTCGGGGTTGCCGCCGAGAGGTTCAGCGCGCGCGGGCGGAAGCGCCGCAGCTCGGCGTGGTAGGCGGCGACCTCGGCCCGGGCCCGTCGGTCGTCCCAGCCGAGGTGCCGTACGGCGACGTCCGCGCAGGTCACGGCCGCCGACAGCGCCATGTCCGGGCCGAGGCCGATCAGCGTACGACGCAGCAGGACGTCTGCCAACGTCACGGCCCTCTCCTCCCGGAACGCCAGGACGATCTCGGCGGCGACCGCGCCGGTCCGCTCGTCGACGACCTCGGCGAGTGACGGGTCGGCGACGACGAGTTCGAGTACCCGGCGGGCCCGCACCCCGTACAGGTCGAGCAGGCGTGCCCGCTGGTCGGCGGTGAACGGGGTGGCCGAGCGCTGGAACTCCGCGCGGAAGGCACGCCAGTCGGCGGTGTCGGCGCCGGGCAGCGGCCGGGTACGGGTGGTGCACCGTCCCCGGGGCCGGCCGAGCACCTTCAGCGCCGCGTCGGTGGCGTCCTCGGCGAGCGCGCGGTGGGTGGTCAGCTTGCCGCCGATGATCGACAGCAGTCCGGCGTACGCCGGCGCGTGGTCGAGCACGGTGTGCCCACGGCTGATCTTGGCGTTGTCCGACACGCCGGCGGTGTACGGCAGCGGGCGGATCCCGGCCACGCTGTAGAGCACGTCGGCCGGCGTCAGGTTGGCCTCCGGAATGATCCGGTTGGTCTCGTTGAGCAGGTACTCGATCTCGGCGTCGCTGGCGACGACCTCGTCGAGATCACCGTCGTAGGTGAGGTCGGTGCTGCCCAGGATGTACCTGCCCTGCCACGGGAAGATGAAGATCGGGCGCTGGTCGCCGCGGCCTCGAAGAAGATGCAGGTGTCCGGGGCGCCGGGGAACGGGTCGAGGATGACGTGGCTGCCCTTGGTGCCGCCGTTCAGCCGCCGGCTGTCGACCTGCCCATCGAGGACGTTGTCGATCCACGGCCCGGCGGCGTTGACAGTCAGCGGGGCCCAGATCCGCCCCTCGTGCCCGGACCGGTCCCGGGTCCGGACCCCGAGCACGCGCTGGTCCTCGACGATGAGTCCGGTCACCGTGGTGTACGTCAGCACCCGTGCGCCCAGCCGCTCCGCGTCGAGCAGCAGCTCGACGCAGAGCCGCTCGGCCCACGGCACCTGGGCGTCCCGGAAGAGCACCCCGCCGCGCAGCCCGTCGCGGGACAGCTGCGGCCAGCGCTGCCCGATCTTCCGCGGAGACAGGCCCCGGCTGATCCCGCGTCCGCGGCGGCGGCCAGCACGTCGAAGGCCGCCAGGCCGAGCCGGACCAGCGGTCCGGGGCGGCTGTCGCCGGCGTAGGACGGGATGAGCATCGGGTAGTCGCGCACCAGGTGCGGTGCGGTGCGGAACAGCAGGTGGCGTTCCCGGATGGACTCGTTCACCAGGGTGAAGTCGTAGCGTTCGAGGTACTTCAGGCCGCCGTGGATGAGCCGGCTCGACGTGCTCGTCGTACCGGCGCCGACGTCGCCCCGGTCCATGACGACGACACTCAGACCGCGGTCGGCGGCGTCTCTGGCAATGGCAAGGCCGTTGATGCCGGCGCCGACGATGACGAGGTCGACGACGTCATCGGGTCCGGTGGGTGGATGCGACATGCAGGGCTCCCGGGGGTGTGGGGTGCGGGTCCGCGGTTGCGCGTCGGGGACCCGCACTCCTGGGGGTGGTCAGGATGCTGCGGAACCGGCCGACCGCTCGCGGAAGAGCTCGAGGGCCTCCTCGGGCTTCGCGTCGTCGTGCACCACGGCGCGGACCGCGGCGAGCATCGCCGCCGGGTGCTCGCTCTGGAAGATGTTGCGGCCCATGTCGACGCCCGCGGCACCCTCCTGCATCGACCGGTACGCCATGGTCAGCGCGTCGATCTCCGGGAGCTTCTTGCCGCCCGCCACGATGATCGGCACCGGGCAGCTGGCGGTCACCGTCTCGAAGCCCTCGTTGACGTAGTACGTCTTGACGATGTGCGCGCCCATCTCCGCGCTGATCCGGGTGGCGAGCCGGAAGTAGCGGGCGTCGCGGACCATGTCCTTGCCGACCGCGGTCACGCCGAGGACGGCGATGCCGTGCCGCTGCCCGGCGTCGACCAGCTTGGCCAGGTTCGCCACCGAGCGCGACTCGTGCTCGCCGCCGATGAACACCTGGATGGCCAGGGCCGCCGCGTTGAGCCGTACCGCGTCCTCGATGTCGAGCGCGAGGTGCTCGTCGGAGAGGTCCCGCAGCACGCTCGGGCCGCCGCTGGCCCGCAGCACCACGCCGGCGGTGCTGTGCGACGGGATGCTGGTGCGCAGCGCGCCCCGGGTCAGCATGATCGCGTCGGCGTCCGGTACGAGCGGGGCGATGTTGGTGTCGATCCGCTCCAGGCCGGCCATCGGGCCGAGGAAGTAGCCGTGGTCGAAGGCCAGCATCACGGTACGGCCGTTGTCGGGCCGGAAGATCCGGGCGAGCCGGTTCTGCAGTCCCCAGTCCTGCGCGTGGGCGCCCTTGACGTGGAAGCCGGTGGCCGCGCGTTCGCCGCCGGTGAAGGTGCGGGCGTCGAGCAGACCGTCGGTGTCAGCCATGGGTGTTGTCTCCTGTGGTTGTTGCGGCGGTGACGGCGGCCGCGGGGCGCGGCCGTCGCCGGGGTCGGGAGGTGGTGGCGTCGCGGCGCGTACCGCCACCGGCGAGGAAGAGGACGAAGAGCACCAGAGCACCCTTGAGCAGGTTCTGCGCGGCGGTGCTCCACCCCACGAGGTTCACCAGGCCGTCGAGCAGGATGAAGAAGAGGGCGCTGCCCCAGATGCCCACCGGCACGGCGCGACCGCCCGAGATGAGCGTCCCGCCGATGACGACGACGGCGACCGAGTCGAGCAGGTACCGGGTGCCCAGGTCGGGCGAGGGCGCGATGTACGCCGCCAGCAGGGCGCCGGCCAGTCCGGCGAGGGCGCCGCTGGCCAGGTACGTGACGGCGAGGACCCGGGCGACCGGGATGCCGGCCCGTTCCGCGGCCGGTCGGCTCTGGCCGACGGCGAGCAGGGATCGCCCGTATGTCGTACGGCTGAGCAGGGCGACGACCAGCGCGGTGAGCACGGCAATGGCGACCGCGAGCACCGGTACGCCCGCCGGGCGCAGGTTGAGCAGCCGACGCAGTCCGTCGTCGGGCACGGCGGTGAAGCCGTCGGCCAGCGACAGGGTCAGCGACGAGGCGATCAGCCCGGCCGCCAGGGTGGCGATGATCGGGGGAATGGACAGGCCGAGGATGGCCAGCACGCTGATCGCGGCGACGGCCAGGCCGGTCCCGATTCCCGCCAGGATGCCGACCGCCACCGACCCGGTCGCCGCGGTCGCCGCAACCGCGACGAACCCGGCGAGCGAGATGACCGGCGCCACCGAGACGTCGATGTTGCCCGGACCGGCGGTGATCACGAGCATCTGGCCCAGGCCCACGATGACCAGGTACGGCGCCAGGGACAGCGCCAGGGAGACGGTCTGCCCGCCGCCCTGGATGGACATCGCCAGGATGGCGGCCCAGACCAGCGCGGCGGCGATGAAGCCCCAGATCCAGGGGCGGGCGAGCGTACGGAGGCTCATCGGAGCACCTTTCCGACCACGACGCGGCCGGCGAGCACGGCCAGCACGATCGCGCCCTGGACAGCTGACTGCATGTTGGACGGCACGTCGAGCAGGCTGAGGACGACACTGACCAGGCCGAGCGTCACGCCACCGATGGCGACGCCCCACGGCACGGCGTTGCCGCCCCGGAAGGAGCCACCGCCGAGGATCACCGCGGCGACCGTGATCAGGGTGTAGCTGGTGGCGGAGGAGACGTCGCCGCCGCCGGTCTGCGAGGCCAGCAGGAGACCGGCGAGCACGCCGAGCGCGCCGGCCACCGCGTACGCGATGACCCGGGCGAGCAACGGGCTCAGGCCGGCGCGTTGCAGCGCGACCGGGTTGCTGCCGAAGGCGCGGACCCGGACCCCGACGGGGCCGCGGGAGGCGAGCAGCCAGACCAGTGCCGACACCACCAGGATCGGCAGCAGCGGCGCCGGGAACCCGGCCGGCGCCCAGGCCCCGAAGGTGGCCAGCCATTCCGGCGTGCTGCCGCCGGGGGTGGGCAGGACGAACAGGCCCAGCCCCAGCCAGACGAACGAGGCGCCGAGGGTGGCGATCAGCGAGGGCACCCGGCGCAGGTGGATCAGCGCGCCCAGGAGGGCGTACGCCGCGACGAGGCCGATCAGGAAGAGCGCGCCGGTGCCCGGCGAGGACACCAGCTTGGTGGCGGTGATGACGGTGACCAGGCCGACGAAGTTGCCGATACCGAGGTCGATGTCGCCGACCGACATCAGCATCATCTGGGCCTGGGCCGCGATGACCAGCGGAACGGTGGCCGAGAGGATCAGGGTGAGGCCGGTGACGGTCAGCACGTCCGACTGCAGCGACGCGCAGACGGCGACCATCGCGAACATGGCGATCGTGCTGACCATGGCCGGCGCGAGGCGGCGCAGTTGGGCCCGTGGCGGCATGGCCGCCACGACGAGGTTGGTCATTGCGGTGCTCCCGTGGACTCGGCGAAGGAGACGGCGATGATCCGTTCCTCCGAGATCTCCTCGCCGGTCAGCTCGGCGACGACCCGGCCGGCGCGCAGCACGTAGACCCGATCGCAGTGCGCCATCTCGGCGTTCTCGCTGGAGTACCAGACGACGCTGCGGCCGTTGGCCGCCTCCTCCCGGATGAGCGCGTAGAGGTCGGTCTTGGTGTGCACGTCGACCCCGCGGAACGGGTCGTCGAGCAGGACGAGGTCGGCCGTCGAGGCGAACGCCCGGGCCACGATGACCTTCTGCTGGTTGCCGCCGCTGAGTTCGGTCATGCCGGCGTCGGCGCCGCCGCGGATGGCCAGCCGGTCGACCCAGCTCCGCACCGCCGCACCTTCCTCGGCCGGGCGGCGGACGCCGTACCGGGCCAGGCCGCGCATCGCGGTGACGATGAGGTTCTCCGCCACGGACCACAGCGGGAGTACGCCGGAGCGCTGCCGGTCGCCCGGCACGTACGCGCGGGTGCCGTGCACCGTGGTGTCCTTGCGGACCGGGCGCCACAGCCGCTCGAGCACCTCCTGCTGGCCCTGTCCGGCGAGGCCGGCGAGGCCGACGACCTCACCCGCGCCGATCCGGACCGACACGTCGTGCAGGCCCTGGCCGCTGGCGCCGCGCAGCTCGGCGACGACCGGTCGCTCACCGGCCGCGGCGGCTGGCCGCCAGCGGGCCGGAGTCGGCCGTGGCGGCCATCTCGGCCCCCCATCAGGACGAGGACGTCCCGCTCACTGAGCCCGGCAGCCGGCTGGTCCGCCACGACCGCCCCGTCGCGCATCACGGCGACCCGGTCGGCCACCGACAGCACCTCGCGGATGCGGTGCGAGATGAGCAGCACGGCCGAGCCCTGCGCGGTGAGGGTGCGGACGTGGTCGTACAGGGAGCGGGCGGCGTCCGGACCGAGGGACTCGGTCGGCTCGTCCAGGATCAGCAGGTCGAGGCGGTCTACCAGACTCGCCCGGGCGATCTCCACCATCTGCCGGCGGGCCAAGGTGAGGTCCTCCACCCGGTCCCGCGGCGCCACCCCGTGACCCGGGAACATCTCGTCGAGCCGGCGTTGGACCGCCGCGCTGGCGGCCCGCCGCCACCGCAGGCGGGGCAGGCACTGCCGCGAGGAGAGCCAGATGTTCTCCGCGACGGTGAGGTCGGGGCAGAGGGGACGTCTCCTGGTAGGCCATCCTGCCGGCGGGCCAAGGTGAGGTCCTCCACCCGGTCCCGCGGCGCCACCCCGTGACCCGGGAACATCTCGTCGAGCCGGCGTTGGACCGCCGCGCTGGC
>JAEVHO010000198.1 GCA_016802835.1 Micromonospora sp. ATA32
CCCGGGTGCCGTGGTCGGCCATGCCGGCCACGTGCCGGACCGGCCGGACCGTGACGCGGGCACGCTGGACCGGGTCAAGGGCGTCGATCAGCTCGCCGGCGACCTCGGGCGGGCCGACGAGCAGCAGGTGCAGGTTCGGGTCGGCGCGCATGGCCTGCAGAGCGCCGTCAACCACGACGGCGGGAGCATCGTCCCCGCCGAGGAGGTCAACGGCGATCCGCGCGGTGCCCGGCTCCACCGGGACGCCGGCCGGACGTTCCGGCGGCGTCGGAGGGAGCCGGGACACCGGGGGATTGCCAGGATGCGCGCGCCACCCGACCCGTGGGTCGGGGGGCGTCACTCGGCGTCCAGGTCAGACCTCGATGACCTGCGGCCGTTGTACGTGCCGCAGACCGAGCAGGCGGCGTGCGGCAGCTTCGGCGACTTGCACTGCGGGCAGGCCACGGTCGCCACCACGGACGCCTTCCAGTTCGCCCGGCGGGACCGGGTGTTGCTGCGCGACATCTTGCGCTTCGGGACGGCCACGGTTCCTACTCCTCTGTACGGTTCAGTTGCGACAGGCCCGCCCAACGCGGGTCGATCTGCTGGTGGCTGTGATCGGCCGGCAGATCGTCCCAGTGCACCCCGCACTCGGGGCACAGTCCTGGGCAGTCCTCCCGGCAGAGCGGGTTCGTCGGCAGCGTGAGCACCACCGCGTCCCGCAGCGCCGGCTCCAGGTCGATCAGATCGCCCTGCATCCGGCCCACCTCGTCCTCGTCGGTCGTGTCGTCCGTGGTGCTGTTCTCGTACGCGTACAGCTCCTGGACGTTCACGACCACCGAGTCGTTGATCTCACGCAGGCACCGGCCGCACTCGCCCCGGACGGGACCGCTGATGGTCCCGGAGACGAGCACGCCCTCGGACACCGACTGCAACCTCAGGTCGAGGTCGAGGCCCGCGCCCTCCGGCACGCCGATCAACTCCACGCCGAGGTCCGCCGGTGCCGGGGCGACCCGCTTGACCGTTACCAACGCACCAGGCCGACGCGGCAGGTCCCTCGTGTCGAGGACCAGCGGCGACCTGGGATTGAGTGTCGATTGCGAGTGTTTGGGCATAGTCAGACTCCGGCCGGTGAGAGGCCGACAAAAAAGGTTACCTGGGCGACCGCCCGCCCGTCGAACCGGGGGCGACGCCCGCCCCGTCTGTCGGCTGGTGAGGTGCCGTTCAGAAGGGTAGCGGGCGTTCCGCCTCGTCCCCACCGAAGGTGCCGATCTCCCGCAACGCGTGCATCTTGTCCCGGCCGCGTTCGATCGAGGCCAGCGCCCGGGTGAGGAACTGCTCGAAGTTGGCCAGCGCGGTGTCGACGTAGTCGTCCACCTCATCGCGGAGGCGCTGCGCCTCCGCCCGCGCCTCGGCGATGATCCGGGCGCCCTCGTGCTCGGCCGAGACCGTGATCTCGTTCACCGAGACCAGGCGGGCGTGTTCCGCCTCACCCTCGCTGATGATCCGGTCGGCCTCGCGCTTGCCGGCCTCCATGATCTTGTCCCGCTCCTCCAGCAGCGCGGCGGCCCGGCGCAGGTCGGCGGGGAGTTCGACGCGCAGCTCGTCGAGGGCGGCGACCATCTCGCCCCGGTCGACCATGCAGTTGTTCCGGGACATCGGGACGGAACGGGCCGTCTCCACCATGGCGATCAGTTCGTCGATGCGATCGAGCGGGTCCACCGGTACCTCACTCCTGTCGTTCTTCGGCCGACCTACATGATGCGGGCTACGGCCCGGTTCCCGCTCCACACATCATGTCGCGCCCGGGCGAGCGACTCCCCCATCACCCCGGCCCGGCGCGTCGCGCCGACGCCCCACGTCCGCCGACCACGCGCCCGCCACCCCGGCAGATCGCCGCGAACCGGACGAGGCGCGGGCCGAAAAGGCGCGATGGCGGAGGTGGCGAGGGTCGGTGGTCAGTCGCGGGCGGCGGGGCCGAGGCGGGACTGAAGGGCATTGCGGACCAGGTCGGGGACGTGCGAGGAGATGTCGCCGCCCCACTTGGCCACGTCCTTGACCAGGCTCGAGGAGAGGAACGAGTAGAGCGGGTTGGTCGGCATGAACAGCGTCTCGACGCCGGCCAGGCCGATGTTCATCTGCGCCATCTGCAGCTCGTAGTCGAAGTCGCTGACCGCCCGCAGGCCCTTGATCAGCACACTCGCCTGCTGGGCCCGACAGAAGTCGACCAGGAGCCCCCGGAACGACTCGACCCGGACGTTGTCGTACGAGGACGTCACCTCGCGGAGCATCTCGATCCGCTCCTCGACGGTGAACAGGCCGCTCTTCGACTGGTTCACCAGCACTCCGACGATCACCTCGTCGAAGAGCCGGCTGGCCCGTCCGATGATGTCGAGGTGTCCGTTGGTGACCGGATCGAACGAGCCGGGACACACCGCGCGTCTCATGATCGGCGACCGTACCAAAGAGTGGTTTCGCCGTAACGGCGACTGCGCTCGGCCGTGACGCCTTCCACCCAGTCGAACGGCCCGGTCCGGCTGGACCGCTCCACCACGACCAGGGCGTCCGGCGCCAGCCAGCCGCCTTCGACCAGGGCGGCCAGCATCGCGGTGATCTCCTCGTCCGGCACTGCGTACGGCGGGTCGGCGAAGACCACGTCGTACGGGTCGCGTCCGGGCCGGCCGCCAGCACCGTGGCCACCTTGCCGGTGACCAGCCGGGCGGCGGGAGCGGCCCGCAGGGCGGCGACGTTCTCCCGGATCACCCGGGCCGCCCGCGGGTCGGATTCGACCAGCAGGACGTGTTCGGCGCCCCGGGAGAGCGCCTCCAGGCCCACCGCGCCGGAGCCGGCGTACAGGTCGGCGACGCGCGCCCCGGCCAGGTCGACGTGCGCCTGCACCGCGCTGAACAACGCCTCGCGCACCCGGTCCGAGGTCGGCCGGGTACCGGCGCCCGGTGGCGCGGCGATCCGACGCCCGCCGAGCGCCCCCGGCCACGATCCGGGTCACCGTCTCCTCCTGCTCATGATGCTGACGCTACGCGACCGGCCGAACGCGCCGGTCGACACGGTGCGTACCGATTTGGCACCCAGGACGTCACTCGACGTGGATCAATGATCACGAATTTACAACATCATCCTTAGTGGTCCCTGAACGCTGTAACGCATCGGGCGTTGTCGCTAGGGTCTGCCCGGTGTCGGCGGTTTTACGCCGACCCACGGCGTCGGGGAGTCGCCGTCGCGGGCCCGCAACGCCCGCCCATCGCACTCCTCGCGCCGCACCCCCGAACACCTCACCCCGGGAGTACGCGTTGATCCGTCCCAAGCTGTCGCTGCGGCGACCACTGGCAGTCCTGGGGGCCGCTCTCGTCGGCCTCACCGGTGCTGTCGCGGTGTCCGCACCGGCCAGCGCCCACCACACCACGATCACTGCCACCGCGGACTGCGACAAGCTCAGCGGCGAGCGGGTCATCACCTGGACGGTGGAGAACAGCGAGACCGACAAGGCGGCCACGCTGCAGCAGGTGACCCCCAACCCGAAGACCGACGTGATCGTGGCCGTCGAGGGCGCCGCGCCCGCCGCGCTGGAAGGCGCCGTCATCCCGGAGGGCGGCTCGGTGCAGGCCGTCCAGCGGGTGCCGGGCGACACCACCAGCGCCACGCTCAGCGTGTACGCGCTGTGGAAGAAGAACGGCAAGGACAACACCAGCAGCGGCAGCATCGATCTGTCCCGCGACGGCGCCTGCTCGCCCGCGCCCACCTGTGTCGAGCTCGACCAGGCCACCTACAGCCACACCTTCGACGGGCCCAAGGGCACCGCCACGGTCAAGCTGAACGGCGAACGGCCGCTCTGTGGTGACCTAAAGCAGTGGTTCACCCTGATCTCGTACTTCGCGCCGCGGCCGCAGTTCGCCACCCCGCAGTACGTGTACGGCACGCCGGACAGCAACTGGGTCGGCGGCACCCAGACCGAGATCGAGCTGAAGGTCGAACTGCCCGACTGCAACACCCAGGTCGACCTCATCTGGGGCGACAAGGACGAGGTCATCGACCCGCTGGTCGAGGGTGGCAAACGGTACAACGACAAGAAGCTCGGCTCACCGGGCGCGCCGGGCAACCGGTCCCGCGGGCCGCAGGGCTGGTACAACGGCGGCAGCAAGACCTGCGCCACCCCGGCGTCGGCCTTCACGTCCAGCTGCGACGGTTCGGTCACCGTCTCGCTGAGCAACGACGGCAAGATCAGCAAGTACCCGGTCGAGTTCGAGGTCAAGGGCGAGAACGGCTGGTCCAAGAAGGTCACCGTCGAGCCGGGCAAGGCCGACAACAGCACCGTGGTGCCCGCCGCGAACGCCGGCAAGATCGAGGTGCTGGTCGACGGCAAGGTGATCGAGAAGGGCACCTACTCCTGGCAGCGGCCGGAGGACTGCCCGCTGCCGGTGCTCACCACCGACGCCGACTGCAAGAGCTTCACCCTGACCGTGGCCAACCCCGAGGGTGGCCTGCCGGTCAAGGTGGAGCTCAGCTACGGCGGGCAGAGCGAGACCCGGACAGTCGCGCCGGGCGGGTCCGAGAAGGTGACCTTCAAGGCCGGCAAGGCGGAGTCGGCGAAGGTCGTGCTTCCCGACCTGGAGATGGAGATGGACGCCATCTACGCCCCGGAGGAGGACTGCTCCGGTGGTGGCGGTGCCGGCGGACCGGACCTGCCGAAGACCGGTGCGGCCGCCGGCGTCATCGCGGCCGGTGCCGCCATCCTGCTGGCCGCCGGTGCGGCGCTCTTCGTGGTGGCACGTCGTCGGCGGATCCGCTTCACCGCCTGACCTCAGCTGACCCCGGAGAGGGCGCGTCGACCACCCGGTCGGCGCGCCCTCTCGTCGGTCCGCTGAGGACCTTGCCGGTCCGCTCCGGCCTTGCCGGTCCCGCGCGGGACGGATCGGCGCCGGATCAGCCCTTCTCCAGGTATTCGGCGCGCTCCTCGTCGACCAGCGCGGCCACCGAGGCGGCCAGCGCCGGATGCCGCTCCAGCTCCGGGTCCTCCTCCACCAGGGTGATCGCCTCGGCCCGGGCGTCCCGGATCAGCTCGGCGTCGCGTCTCAGCGACAGCAGCCGCAGGTGCGAGCGGCGCCCGGACTGGGTCGCGCCCAGCACGTCACCCTCCCGCCGCTGCTCGAGATCCAGCTCGGCCAGCTTGAACCCGTCCGTGGTGGAGGCGACCGCGTCCAGCCGCTCCCGGGCCGACGACCCCTCGGCCGCCTCCGTCACCAGCAGGCAGAGCCCTGCGGCCGAGCCCCGGCCGACCCGGCCGCGGAGCTGGTGCAGCTGGGAGACGCCGAACCGGTCCGCGTCGAGCACGACCATCACGGTGGCGTTCGGCACGTCGACGCCGACCTCGACCACGGTGGTCGCCACCAGCACGTCCAGGTCACCGGCGGCGAAGGAGCGCATCACGCCGTCCTTCTCGTCGGCCGGCAGCCGGCCGTGCAGCACCCCGATCCGCAGCCCGTGCAGCGGCCCGTCGGCCAGCAGCGGGGCCACCTCGGTCACTGCCAGCGGCTGCCGGCGCCCGGTGTCGTCCTCCCTCGGCGGCTCCTCGTCGGACGCCGGCCCTGGTTCGAAGTCCGGCGCCTCCGCGCTGGCCGCTCCGGCCCCGGACCTCGAATCCCCGATCCGCGGGCAGACCACGTACGCCTGGTGGCCGGCGGTGACCTCCTCGCGGAGCCGGCGCCAGGCCCGGTCCAGGAAGGCCGGCTTCTGGGCGGCCGGCACCACGTGCGAGGCGATCGGCGATCGGCCGCGGGGCAGTTGGGACAGGGTGGACGTCTCCAGATCGCCGTAGACGGTCATCGCCACCGTGCGCGGGATCGGGGTGGCCGTCATCACCAGCACGTGCGGCGGCTGGTCGGCCTTGGCCCGCAGCGCGTCCCGCTGCTCCACGCCGAACCGGTGCTGCTCGTCGACCACGACCAGCCCCAGGTCGGCGAAGTCGACGCCCTCGTAGAGCAGGGCGTGGGTGCCGAGCACGATGCCGGCCCGGCCCTCGGCGACCTCCGCGAGGGCGCGCCGCCGGGCCGCCGCGCCGATGTTCCTCGGCATCGAGCCGGACGGCGTCCCGGTGTTCGCGGTGGACGCTCCGCTGGCGGTCCTGCCGCGGACCCGGGCGGTGAGCCTGCGCGAGGTCGGGCACCTGCTCACCGACCGGGACGCGGGCATCTTCACCACCGCGCTGGCGCTGGTGAACTGGCACCTCCGGCACGCCTACTCCTCGGGCACCGGCCAGCCCACCGAGGTGGACGAGGCCGGCTGGTCCCGGGTCGACCACTCAGGCGGCCGGATCTGGCCGCGTACGGACCCGGCGATGATCGTGCTCGTGCACGACGGCGTGGACGGGCCTGAGGGTCGCTGCCTGCTCGGCAACAACGCGGCCTGGTCGACCGCACCGGGGGAGCGGCGCTTCTCCTGCCTCGCCGGCTACATCGAGCCGGGGGAGTCGGCGGAGGCCGCCGTGCTGCGCGAGGTGCGCGAGGAGGTCGGCGTCGGGGTCGGGCAGATCGCGTACGCGGGGAGCCAGTCCTGGCCGTTCCCCGGCTCGCTGATGCTCGGCTTCCTGGCCGTGGCCGACCCCGCGGAGCCGGTCCTGGTCGATCCGACCGAGATCGCGTACGCCCGGTGGTTCACCCGCCGGGAGATCGGTGCGGCACTGGCCGGGCGCCCGGTGGACGCCGGAGACGGGGCCCAGGTGATCCTGCCGCCGCCGGCGTCGATCGCGCTGTTTCTGATCCACCGCTGGCTGGACGGCCACTGCTGAGCGGTCTCCGCGTCGGCCGCGTCGGGTGTGCAGCGACGGGCCCACCGGGGTCGCCCGGCCGGCGGCTGCCGGCCGGCGGACGGTCGGTACGTGCCGGGGTGCGGTCCGCCCGTGGCCGTCGTTGCCGCGACGGTCACGGGCCGGGAACACGGGCCGTCGCGGTCGGCTGGGGCAAGGAACGCGGCGGGGGAGCCGGTCCGACCACGACGGACGTCTGAACTCAGGTGCCGGTGCCGCCCCACCGGACGTACTGCCCCGGGCCGGGCTCGTCGAGCGGGAGCACCTTGACCCGTTGCCTGCCGTAGCGGACCGCGCCCACCGTGGCGAGGGCCCGGGCCAGCAGCAGCGCGGCGTCCCGGTCCTCGGCGTGCACGATCTGTCGACGGGGTTCGGGAGCGGTGGTCTCGTCCCGCAGCCGGCCGCCGTCGGCCCAGGCGGCCGCGATGTCGATGTCGGCCGCGCGCGGATGTCGGTGCGCACGATCAGGAAGCGCATGGGTGTCTCCGGATGCACCGTGACGGATGAGTACACGCTGGAAGTTCCACGTCACTCTTTCGTCATGTTACGCCGCGTGGTCGTCTCAGCAAGTGAAACGCCACTATCGGCCCGGGGCGTCGTCCGATCGGTGGATGCCTGCTCAGCGGGGTTGTCGGCGGGGAAAGACGGCGGGGCCGCCGGACTGGTGCCGACGGCCCCGCGACTGTCACCGGATCAGTCCAGATCGAACTGCCCGTTCTTCGCACCGGCGATGAAGCCCAGCCAGCCGGTCCGGTTGAACAGCAGCACCGGGCCGCTGCGGTCCTTGCTGTCGCGCAGGGCGACGGCGGCCGGTCCGGTACGCAGTGGAGCAACCTCGACGCAGTTCGAGGTCTGGCTGCGCGTGCTGGTACGCCACGGGGCGTCCACCAGCTGCCGGGCGAGGACGGACGACGTGTTGCGGATCTCGTTCATGACTCTGCTCCTGGTGTTGACCGCACTGATGGAACGAGTGACGCCGCACGTCCTGACGGAGGGTCCCCCGTGGATCACCGTTCCGTCAGGCGCCCGGAATGCCGGCGGCGCTGGGCCGGCGCCGTTGCCGATCCGGACGCCACTGTGGACGCGGCAGCCGCTTCGGTCAGCCGTCCCGTCGCCTCCATCAGCCAGGAGAGGGTGTCCGATGCGGTGAGCGCCGCCGAGCGTAGCCACTCGAACACCAGTTTATAGCGATTTAGGGTGTTTGCCTCGGTCGACATGACGTTGGTGAAGCCACCTTCGATGGCCAGCGTCTCCGGATCGAGCGGATCGGCGAACCGGTAGACCGAGAAGGCGGTCGGTGGGAGGTACCAGGTGCCGATCTGGGTGTCCCGCAGCAGCAGGTGCAGCGTGACGTTCGGCAGCAGGGCCAACTCGCAGAGCTGGACCAGCTGTTCCCGGAGCACGTCGGGCGGGCCGGCCCGGTGGCCCAGCGCCGCCTCCTCCAGCACAGCGGTGTAGCGCGGCGCGTCGGGCGACCGGGTCAGCAGCGACTGCCGGGCCAGCCGAGCCTGCACCTCGGTCTCCGGATCGTCGCCGGCCTCGGGGTCGCCCGCCTGCACCGCGGCCTCGTGCGCGGAGACGATCCGCACCCGCGCGTAGCCGGAGGTCTGCAACAGCCCCGGCACCAGCACCGGGTTGTATTCGGAGATCTCCGCGCAGCCCGCCTCCAGCTCGGCCCAGCTCCGCTGCTGCTGGGTCATCACCGGGTAGTTCCTCAGCCAGCCGCGCATGTCGCCGGCCTCCGAGGTGATGCCCTGGAGCTCGTCGCGCAGCTCGTCGTCCGCCCCGTAGAGCTCCAGCAGCACCCGGACGTCCTCCGGGTCCGGCCGGCTGCGGCCGTTCTCCAGCCGGGACAGTTTGGACGCGGAGGCCCAGCCGATCCGCTCGATGACCTGGTCCCCGGTGAGCCCGGCCGCCTCGCGGAGCCGGCGCAGCTCGGTGCCCAACCTGCGGCGACGCAGGATCGGGCTCGGTACGGCAGGAGGCACGGCGTCCTCTTCTCCGTCGACCGCCGCACGGACGCGACGGTAACTGTATGGAATTCGCCCCCCACGGTCAGTATGGACGGCGCGACCGGCGCCGGCAGGCTCGGCGGGGCGTGTCTTGCAGAAAAGAGGACCGTGGAAGGGTGCGGACGGCGTCGACGACGGGTTCGGGCCGGTCCGCGCCTCCCCCGACCGCCCCTGACCGGGCGCCGCCCCCGCCGGAGGGACCCTGATGCGCACCGTCCTGCGCCGACCCGAATTCCGCCTGCTGTTCGGCGCGCTGCTCGCCAGCATGGCCGCCGAGTCGATCCTGCTGCTCGCCCTGGCCATCTGGGTCAAGGACCTGACCGGATCGGACGGTCAGGCCGGTGCCACGATCTTCGCGATCATCGCGCCGATGGTGCTGGCGCCGCTGGTGGGCTGGGTGGTCGACCGGTACCGTCGCCGGCCCTTTTTCATCGTGACCAATCTCGGCACCGCCGTCCTGCTCACCCCGCTGTTCGCGGTCCACGACCGGGCCGACGTGTGGATCATCTACGGGGTGGCGGCGCTGTACGGGCTGTCGTACATCACGCTCAGCGCGGTGCTGAGCGGACTGATCCGGCAGCTGGTCCCCAGCGACCTGCTCGCCGAGGCGAACGGGGTGCTGCAGACCGTCCGGCAGGGGCTGCGGCTGGTCGGTCCGCTCGCCGGAGCCGCGCTCTACGCCGCCGTCGGCGGCTGGCTGCTGGCCGCGCTCGCCATGACAGGGTTCCTGGTCGCCGCCGCGGTGGTCGGGCTGCTGCCGGTGACCGAGGCCGCGCCGTCGGCCGCCGAGCTGCGCTGGCCCGCC
>JAEVHO010000199.1 GCA_016802835.1 Micromonospora sp. ATA32
CGCACCAGGTCATCGTCCACCACGGCCGGGTCGACCACCAGCAGCCGACGCCCCTGCGCGGCTAACGCCGCCTCAACGTACTCGGCACCGAACCGGACGCACCGGTCCCGATGCTCGACCACGATCGTGGTCACGTTCGGTCGCGCAGCAACCCGAGGAACCTCTCGCGTCGGCCGTTCAGCGCGGACCCGACCTCGGTCACCACACGGGAGACGACCATGTTCCGCCCGGTCGCCCATGCAGTCACACGGGCCACCTGCCGATCCAGGTCGGCTCGCTGGCCGGCCGACGACACCCGGGCGTAGACGACCGCCTGACCCTGAGTGTCATCACCGGCCACATCCACCATGATCGTGCCAGACGGAAGACGCCGAGCGGGCACCGGCATGGTCCCCTCACGGAACCATCGGTACGCGGTCTGCGGGTGCACCCCGTTACGACGCGCCCACTCCGCAAGCTTCATGAACCCGATACTAATACTCATAAATTCACACGTCTGCTCACAGACGGTTGAACCGCTGACTACCCCTTGTCGATCAGTGCCCGCGACCCCTCCGTGGCATAGCCGCGGCCCCAGGCGGCCTTGTTCAATCGGTAGCCGAGTTCGACCACCGCGGGGTTGCCCTCGGCCAGGGGTCGGAATTCGAACCAGCCCAGAAACGCCGCGCTGGCCTTCTCCCGGGCGGCCCAGTAGCCCCGGGTCGCGAAGCACGGGTGGTCGTGGAGGAGCCGCGGCAGGGTCTGCGCCTGGATCGCCTCGCGGCTCGTCGGCCGCCCGCCGTTGATGAAGCGCATGACGTCGGGGTCGCTGTCCAGGGCGAACAGGTGCTCGGCGTCGGCCTCGGTGAACGGGCGCAGCACGAGCCGCTCGGTCTCCAGGAAGATGGGCATACCAAGATCCTCGTGACCGGCGGCCGGGTCCACCACCGGATATCCGGCTGTTCGCCAGACCATCGGGCCCGTCGGCGGCTACCGTCGGCCCGATGGGGCGGATGCGCGGCACCCACGAGCGACCGGCGGGACTGACGTACCAGCCCGAGCTGGTGAGCTGCGACGAGGAGCGCTCGCTGCTGACCGCGCTGGCGGCGTTCGACTTCCGCGAGGTCCGGATGCACGGTCAGATCGCCCGGCGGACGGTCCGGCACTTCGGTTTCGACTACGACTACGGCTCGTTCCAGCTCACCGCGACGGAGGCGTTGCCGGTGGAGCTGCACGAGGTCCGCCAGCGGTGCGCCCAGCTCGCCGGCGTTCCGACTGGCACGCTCGCGCAGGCCCTGGTCACCCGCTATCCACCCGGCTCCGTCATCGGTTGGCACCGGGACGCTCCCGCGTTCGGGCCGACGGTGGTCGGACTCTCCCTGGGCGCCGGGTGTCTGTTGCGCTTGCAGCGGGGCACGGCCGAGAAGCGCCGGGTGTACGAGGTGGAGTTGGCCCCCCGCTCGGCGTACGTGCTCGCCGACGAGGCGCGGTCCAGCTGGCAGCACAGCATCCCGCCGGTGCCGGACCTGCGCTACTCGATCACCTTCCGACAACTCCGTCGGTCCTGATCCGCGACGCCACTCCGGCTGTTCGAGGACAATCGGCATTCAACCTCGCCGCCCCGGCGGGTTCGGCGATGATGCCAGGGTTGACGCGGTTGGAGCACCGGTTGCTGCAGTTCCTGGCGCAGGACGCCGCCCCCGCCGATCTGATGGCCGCTCGGATGCAGATGGCGCTGTCGCTGGGCTGGCACATCGTGATCGCCTCGTTCGGGGTGGGGATGCCGGCGGTCACCGTGTTCGCCGAGTGGCGGGGGCTGCGGACCGGGGACGCGGTGTTCACGCGGCTGGCCCGACGGTGGGCCAAGGCGATGGGCGTGCTGTTCGCGGTCGGCGCGGTGTCGGGGACGATCCTGTCGTTCGAGATGGGCCTGCTGTGGCCCGGTCTGATGGGTCGCTTCGGGGACGTGATCGGGTTGCCGTTCGCGATGGAGGGCATCGCCTTCTTCGTGGAGGCGATCTTCGTCGGGATCTACCTGTACGGGTGGGACCGGATCCCGCCGCGGGCGCATCTGCTCTCCGGGCTGCCGGTCTGCGTGGCCGGGGTGGCGTCGGCGTTCTTCGTGGTGTCGGCGAACGCCTGGATGAACCAGCCGCGCGGCTTCGACCTGGTATCCGGCCAGGTCACCGGCGTACGCCCGTGGGCGGCCATGTTCAACCCGGCGACCCTGCCGCAGACGGTGCACATGATCGTGGCGGCGTTCATGGTCACCGGGTTCGGCATCGCCAGCGTCTACGCGGTCGCGCTGCTGCGCGGCCGCCGGGACCGTTACCATCGGCTCGGCTTCGCGATCCCGTTCACGGTGGCCGCCATCTTCGCCCCGACGCAGGTGGTGGTCGGCGACTGGGCGGCGCACTTCGTGGGCGAGTACCAGCCGACCAAGCTGGCCGCGATGGAGGGCCTGGCCCGCACGCAGGCGGGGGCGCCGCTGTCCCTCGGTGGGGTCTACGTCGACGGGGAACTGCGCTACGCCGTCGAGGTGCCCAACGCGCTGTCGCTGCTGGCCAAGTGGGATCCGCACGCGACGGTGACCGGCCTGGATCAGGTGCCCGACGACGCCGAGCCGCCCGTCACCATCGTCAAGTGGGCGTTCCAGCTGATGGTCGCCGTCGGTTTCGGGCTGGTCGGGCTCTCCGCCTGGTGGGCCCTGGCATGGTGGCGACGGCGGGGTCCGCCCCGCTCGCCCTGGTTCCTGCGGGCCGCGGCGCTGGCCGGGATCGCGGCCGCCGTCGCGGTCGAGGCCGGTTGGGTGGTCACCGAGGTCGGCCGCCAGCCCTGGATCGTGTACGGGGTGCTGCGCACCGCCGCCGCCGTGAACCCCGCACCCGGCCTGGCCACCGGCCTGGCGCTCGTCGCCACCGTGTACCTGCTGCTGACCGTCGCCACCGTGCTGGTGCTGCGGCGGATGGCCCGGCACCGCGACGAGCCGGTCGCCCCGCAGGAGGGCGTACCCGAACCGGTGGACAGCCCGGGATGACCGCCGCCGACGTCCTGCTGGGGGTGCTCCTGGGTGGCCTGACCCTCTACACCCTGTTCGCCGGGGCGGACTTCGGCGCCGGAATCTGGGACCTGCTCGCCGGCGGAACCCGCCGCGGCGCCGCCCGCCGGGAGCTGATCGAACACTCCATCGGCCCGGTGTGGGAGGCCAACCACGTCTGGCTGATCCTGGTGATCACCCTGTTCTGGACCACCTTCCCGCCGGCCTTCGCCGCCTTCGCCTCCACCCTCTACATCCCGCTGACCCTGGCCGCGCTCGGCATCATCGGGCGCGGGGCGGCCTTCGCCTTCCGCAAGGCCAGCCACACCCTCGCCGAGCAGCGCCTCTACGGCGCCACCTTCGCCGTGTCGTCGGTCGCCACGCCGTTCTTCCTCGGCACGATCGTCGGCGCGCTCGCCTCCGGTCGGGTTCCACCCGGAATCGCCGCCGGCGACATCTGGCGCAGCTGGCTCAACCCCACCTCGGTGTACTGCGGGCTGCTCGCCGTCGGCGTCTGCGCCTACCTGGCCGCGGTGTACCTCATCCACGACGCCCGCCGAGCCGGGGCGGCCGACCTCGTCGCCCAGTTCCGCCGCCGCGCCCTGGCCACCGGAGTGCTGGTCGGCGCCGGCGCGCTCGCCGGGCTGGCGGTCATCGCCGCCGACGCACCCGACCTCTTCGCCGACCTGCGCGGCCGGGCGCTGCCCCCTGGTCGTGCTCTCCCTGGCGGCCGGGGTGGGCTCCCTGGTCCTGATCGTCACCGGCCGCTACCGGCTGGTACGCGTCACCGCGGCGCTGGCCGTCGCCGCCGTGCTCTGGGCGTGGGGGGGCGGCACAGTACCCCGTCCTGCTCGCGCCCGATCTCACCGTCGCGCGGGCAGCGGGTGACCCGACGGTGCTGGCCACCGTGCTCGTCGTACTCGGCGTCGGCGCCGTCCTGCTGGTGCCGTCGCTGCTGTGGCTGTTCGGCATCTTCCAGCGCACCGCAACCGACGGCGGCCACGGTCACCCGCCGCGCCGCCCGTGATCAAGGCGATCGCGCCCGTTCCTCTACGATGCGGCGTATGGCGCTGCTGCACCAAGCGAAACTCCACCCCACGAAGCTCGAACTGCTGGCCGAGTGGCTGCCCGGCCGCCCCTGGTACCAGGGGCCGGCCGCCGCTGACATCACGCGCGTGGCGGGCTTCCGCTTCGATGACCCTGCGGGTGCCGTCGGGATCGAGACGATGCTCGTCAGAGCTGGCGACGGGCCGATCCACCAGGTCCCGCTGACCTACCGCGGCGTACCCCTGGCCGGCGGCGACGACTGGCTGATCGGCACCGCCGACCACTCGGTGCTCGGCCGCCGCTGGGTGTACGACGCGTGCGGAGACCCCGTCTACGCCGCGGCGCTGGCGGGCGCCATCCTCGCCGGCACCGGCCAGGCGGAGGAGTTCCTCGAACGCGACGGCCGACTCGAACGCCGCGAGCGCACCATGACCGT
Source organism: Micromonospora sp. ATA32 (assembly GCA_016802835.1). Lineage (GTDB taxonomy): Bacteria > Actinomycetota > Actinomycetes > Mycobacteriales > Micromonosporaceae > Micromonospora. The sequence continues at coordinate 4,500 of JAEVHO010000199.1, forward strand.
CACCGGCACCGGCGCTCAGCACGTCCCCGCCGTCGGCGCAGATCGTCGCGCCGGGGCCGATGACCTCACGCTCATCGTCACGGAGTCCGTCGAACTTGCCGTCGTACGTCGCCCCGATGGCAGCAACGGGCTGGCCGGCGCCACGCTGACCGGCACGTGGAGCGGTCACGCGACTCCGCTGCCGCTGGCGTACGCCTGGCCGCGCTGACGCCGACCCCCCGTCGCCTGGCGGGACCAGCCGGCGGCGGGCCGGCGAGGTTGTCGGCGGCGGCCGCGGCGTCGGGCGTAGGCTGACTCGCGTGGATCAAGAGGACCGTATCGCCCTTTTCCTCGACTACGAGAACCTCGCGCTGGGGGCGCGTGAACACCTCGGCGGGATGGCCTTCGACCTCCGTCCCATCGCCGACGCCCTCGCCGAGCGAGGGCGGGTGGTGGTGCGTCGGGCGTACGCCGACTGGTCGTACTTCGACGAGGACCGCCGGATGCTCACCCGGTCCCACGTCGAACTCATCGAGATGCCCCAGCGCATGGGCGCCTCGCGGAAGAACGCCGCCGACATCAAGATGGCCGTCGACGCGGTGGAGCTGGCCTTCGAGCGCGGGTACATCTCGACGTTCGTGATCTGCACCGGCGACAGCGACTTCACTCCGCTCGTGCACAAGCTTCGCGAACTCAACAAGCGCGTGATCGGCGTCGGAGTCGAGAAGTCCACCTCGGCGCTGCTCCCGCCCGCGTGCGACGAATTCCTCTACTACGACCGCCTCGAGGGGGTCGATGTCCCGGCGCCCCGCAGCCGGCGTGGCGGCCGCCCGGCACGGCTGCCCAGCGCGGAACCGCAGCAGGTGGAGCAGGAACCCGAGCAGCAGCCGGCGGTCGAGGAACCGGTACGGGATGTCGACACCCTCGCCGTCCTCGTGGCCCAGACCGTGGCCGGTCTGCAGGGCAGTTCCAGCGGCGCGGTGACCGCCTCGACGCTGAAGCGCACCCTGCTCAGGAAGGACCCGACCTTCAGCGAGTCCGACTACGGGTTCCGCACCTTCGGCGAACTCCTGCGGCACCTTGCCGAGCGCAACGTGATCGAGTTGGCGGAGGGCCCGGCCAAGGGCGACCCGGAGGTTTCCCTGCCCGAACACGGCGACCGGGAGGAGGCGTTCGGCCTCCTGCGCTCCGTGGTCCAGGACCTGACCGGCGGCCAGGGCGCGGTGGCGCTGTCCGGGCTCAAGAACCAGCTTCGGAGGGCGCGGCCCGACTTCAGCGAGAAGAAGCTCGGCTACCGGAGCTTCCTTCAGTTCTGCAAGGCGGCCGCCACCAGCGGCGTCGTCCATCTGCAGTGGAGCCCGGACGCCGACGACTACCTGGTCTCCACCCAGGCTCCCTGACCGGACCACTTCCGACCAGCGCCGGAGCCGTCACGTGCGCAGCAGGCGTGGCCGCCTCCCGGTGCCGGCTGGCAGGACTACAAGATCTCCAACGGCGTGGGGCGCCGGTCGGCGGCGGGAACGCGGTGTCGAGCGCGGCGATGTCCTCCTCGCTGATCTGCGGGTGGCCTGACCGCGCGCATTGCGAAGCCATTTCGTCCTCTCCGGCACCGTAAATGCGGTATGGCGATGCCACGGCCTACCCGCGGTCGAACCGGACAAACTCGCGCGAGGGCATCGCCGCGGCACGGCGGTCCGGTCGAGCCCCTGGCCGCACCGGAGCATCGGCCAGGTCGGATCCTCGCCCGATCCCTCCTGGGCGGCAGGTACAGGGCCCCGCTGGGCGGGTAAGCCGGATTTTCCCTCGGCGGCGGCGCCGATGGAGCCGTTTGCCGGTCCCGGCACCGGGAACGCGACCGGAACGAGCCGCGCCGTCGACCGGGCGGCGCCGCGCAAAGGAGGCCCGCATGGCTGACACGCAGCAGCGACTGACCGGCAAGCGCATCGCGTTCCTGGCTGCGGACGGGGTTGAAGAGGTCGAGTACACCCAGCCCCGAGCCGCTGCGGAGCAGACGGGCGCCGAGGTCCACCTGATCTCCCTCTCTTCGGGCGAGATCCAGGCCATGAACAGGGACATCAACCCGGCCGGCCGCTATCCCGTGGACCGGACCGTGGACCAGGCCAATCCGGCCGACTACGACGCCCTGGTGCTGCCGGGCGGGACGGTCAACCCGGACCGCCTCCGGATGAACCCCGCCGCGATGTCCTTCGTCCGGGCGTTCTTCCAACAGGACAAGCCGGTCGCCGCGATCTGCCACGGCCCGTGGTCACTGGTCGAGACCGGGATGGTCAACGGCCGGACGGTCACCTCGTTCCCCAGCCTGCGCACCGACATCCGCAACGCGGGCGGGAACTGGGTCGACCAGCAGGTCCAGGTCGACAACGGCCTGGTCACCAGCCGCAGCCCCAACGACCTGCCGGCGTTCTGCGCCAAGATGGTCGAGGAGTTCGCCGAGGGCCGACACGTCGGCCAGATGGCAACGGCCTGACTCGTAGGGCTCTGGACCGGGACCCGAGCCCGGTCCAGAGCCGCGTGGTGACGGTGACGGCTCACCGCGCGCTGACCGTGGGCGTCACGCGCCCGGGGTCGGCGCGAGGTGGAGTACCGCGCCCTGCGCGGCGGACCGGTGCGCCAGCTCGATCAGTTCGACGGTGGCGACGGCGTCGCGCGGGTCGACCGGCATCGGTGCGCCGTCGCGCAGCGCCGCGGCCACCTGCTCGTAGAAGCTCTGGTAACGGCCGGGCTCGGTGGGTACCGGGCTCAGGTCGCCGTCCACCCCGAGCTGGCCGTACCCCTCGGGGCTGACCTCGCCCCAGCCCGTCGCGTCGGGACGGCCTCCGTCGCGCAGTGCCGCCTCCTGGACGTCCAGCCCGTAGGAGGTGTACCCGGCGCGGTCGCCGAGGACCCGCAGGCGCGGTCCTAGTTGCGGGGTCACCGCGCTCATCCACAGATGCGAGCGGACGCCCTCGGCGTGGGTCAACGCCACGAACGCGTCGTCGTCGACCTGCGCGCCCGGCCGCCGGCGGTCCACCTCGGCGTACACGGCGTGGACCGGCCCGAAGAGCTGCACGGCCTGGTCGATCAGGTGGGCGCCCAGGTCGTAGAGGCTGCCGCCGGCCTCGCTGGGGGTCCCGCTCTCCCGCCAGCCCGGCTTGATCGCCGGCCGCCACCGCTCGAACCGGGACTCGAAGCGGGCCACCCGCCCCAACTCGCCCTGCTCGATGAGGCGGCGGACGGTCAGGAAGTCGCCGTCCCAGCGGCGGTTCTGAAACACCGTCAGCGGCACACCCCGGCGGGCCGCCTCGTCCACCAGCTCGCGACCCTCTGCAGCGGTGGGCGCGAGCGGCTTGTCCACGACGACCGGCAGGCCGGCGGTCACCGCCGTCCGGGCCATCGGCACGTGCTGCTTGTTCGGCGTCGCCACCACGACCAGGTCCAGCATGTCCGAGCGCCACAGCTGCTCGGCGTCGTCGACGAGGCGGGTGTCCGGGTGGTCGTGCCGGACCTCCTCCCGTCGCTGTGGGTCCCGCGTCACGACGACATCCAGCCGCAGGCCGGGCGTCGCGGCGATCAGCGGGGCGTGGAACACCCGTCCGGCGATCCCGTAGCCCAGCAGACCGACCCGCAGTGGTGCCCGCTCCACTTCCGCCATGCTTTCCCCCGTCACGCTTCCGGCTCCCGGTGATGCCGGTTCCGGTTCGCGTCGAATCTACGCCCCGTCCCGGTCCGGCCCGGGACGGGCCAGGTACCCGCCGACCGGCAGTGGGCCGGCCCGCGGGCTGGCACGGGCGGTGATGGGTCGCAACGACCGGACTGCCCCGCTCAGCCCGGCGTCACCTGGGGCTCCACGCACCCACCCGACCATTTCTGGGTCGGCCCGGTGGACGGCGGATTGACCATTCAGCGACACCGTTGATGGGGAGCGGCGCCGCCCGGCCTCGCGGTCCCCGCCACATCGGTTGAACCGCCGTGCCGTCGGGCAGGGTGAACGAATCCCCGCCGTGGTAGCCGTGCCGGCCGTAGAGCTCGCGCTGGGTGGGAGTGAATGCCTCGACGTATGCGGGCAGCCCGAGGGGGTCGATCCTGAGTTGGCTGGCGGTGAGGACCGCGGCGGAGCGTTCGGCGCGGCGCGGTCCTGGCGGGACGGCCAGGAAGGCCAGGTGGTTGTGGGGATCAGCGGGGCGCTGCCGGCGCAGGACGCGGTCGAGGAGGCTCAGGCGGTCGACGTGGTCCCCACAAGCGGCGGCGAGCCGCGTGCGGTATTCGACCGGTTCCGGGATGGGGCGGTAGCGGTGGAACCAGATGGCGGCGGCGGTCCTGTCCGGCAGCATGTGTGCCTCGCCGACAAGGAGTGCGTGTTCGGTCCAGATGCGGGCCACGGCGCTGAGCACGACACGTCGCTGGTCGTCGTCGGGTACGAGCCAGCTACCGATCGGGGTGGGATACAGCGTGTCCGTGACAAGGTCGACGATCTTGCTGACGTCGCCCCAGCGGGCGCGGATGGTGTACGGCATGACGTTCATGGCGAAATCCTCGGGACTGGCGGGGGAAGAGCGAAGGAGGTGGGCGTCACTGGTCGGGCCGGACGCGGCCGGGGTGACCCACGACCGGGACCGGCCGCGCTGGTTCACCAGGTGGTCGCAGTGGGGCCTTCACCAGCAGCCCGTCGTCACCGCAACCGGTGGGCAGCGGAGCGGCCTGCGGGCCGGGCGTCGGATGCTCGGGCGGCGCAGGCGTGCGCTTCGGTCCTCGAAGGGGATTGCCTCTCTACCCGGACGAGGTGGCCGGGGCGAGGCAGCTCAGGCGGGTCTGGTGCCCGGCTGAGGCCATCGTGCGACGAGCCTGTCGCCCGAGGCGCGGGAACGATGCTGAGGCTGCAACACGGGAGGCGTCCACGGGCGCAGCGAGGCATCGGCGGTGGCGCCGTGGCCGCCGCCGGAGCAACGAATGCTGCTCGTGCTGCCGGCGGGCTCAATCGGCGTCAGGTCGTCGTGGGGTGGCGGAATGGCGCCTCTGGCGTGGGTCTGCTCAGCGACCGGGGCCACCCGTGACCCGCCGGTCATGATCGCCTCCCGGTGCGCCGGGCGGTGCACG
>JAEVHO010000200.1 GCA_016802835.1 Micromonospora sp. ATA32
ACCTGCATGCGCAGGCGGGGCGGCGGGCCGTGAAGCGTCTAGACCGGTTCATCCGGTCAACGTCGCCCGGCAACGGACGACTGCCAATCAGGAGTCACGTTTGCTCACTGAAAGGTAACGGTAGGGCAGCGCCGACCCGGAGGACCGGCCGAAGAGGGAGCCGAGGGCTGACATGAGCGCAGATGCTAGCGACGCCGCGCCCCATCGCGCTGCCCCTGGGGACGGCGCATAGGATGTGCGGTCATGGCACGCGTGCTCACTCCCCGTGCGGAGGACTTTCCCCGCTGGTACCAGGACCTGATCGCCAAGGCGAAGCTCGCCGACAACGGGCCGGTACGGGGGACCATGGTCATCCGACCGGCCGGCTACGCCATCTGGGAACGGATGCAGGCCGAGATGGACGCCCGGATCAAGGCCGCCGGCGCGGAGAACGCGTACTTCCCGCTCTTCATCCCCGAGAGCTACCTCAAGCGCGAGGCCCAACACGTCGAGGGCTTCGCGCCCGAACTGGCGGTGGTCACGCACGGTGGTGGCAAGAAGCTCGCCGAGCCGGTCGTGGTCCGCCCGACCAGTGAGACGGTCATCGGCGAGTTCATGGCCAAGTGGATCGACTCCTATCGCGACCTGCCGCTGCTGCTCAACCAGTGGGCCAACGTGGTCCGCTGGGAGCTGCGCCCGCGGATCTTCCTGCGGACCAGCGAGTTCCTCTGGCAGGAGGGGCACACGGCGCACGCCACCCAGGCCGACGCCCGCGACTACGCGCGCAAGATCCTGCACGAGGCGTACGAGGACCTGATGGTCAACGTGCTCGGCATCCCGGTCGTGGTGGGCCTCAAAACCGCCCGCGAGCGGTTCGCCGGCGCCACCGCCACGTACACCTGCGAAGGCATGATGGGCGACGGCAAGGCGCTCCAGCTGGGCACCAGCCACGAGCTCGGGCAGAACTTCGCCAAGGCGTTCGACATCAGCTACTCCTCGGCCGCCGGCGGGCGCGAGCACGCCTGGACCACCTCGTGGGGCACCTCCACCCGGATGCTCGGCGGGCTGATCATGTGCCACGGTGACGACAACGGGCTGCGGGTGCCGCCGCGGGTCGCGCCGGTCCAGGCGTACGTGATGGTGGTCAAGGACGGCGCGGGCGTCGGCGAGGCGGCGGCCAAGCTGCGCGACGCGCTGCGCGACGCCGGCGTCCGGGTCGCGCTCGACGACCGCACCGACACCCCGTTCGGCCGCCGGGCCGTCGACGCCGAGCTGCGCGGCTATCCGGTACGCGTCGAGGTCGGCCCCCGCGACCTGGCCGCCGGCAACGCGGTGGTGGTCCGGCGTACGAACGGCTCGAAGTCCCCGACGCCGGTGGCCGACGTGGTCGGCGCGGTGCTGGCCGCCCTGGAGGCCGACCAGCAGGCGCTGCACGACGAGGCGCTGGCGCTGCGGGAGTCGCGCACCGTCGAGGTGACGACCCTCGCCGAGGCGATCGAGGCGGCCGCGACCGGCTGGGCCCGGGTCCCATGGTCGGCGGTCGGCGTCCCGGGCGAGGCGGAGGCGAACGGTCAGGGCGTGACAGTGCGCTGCCTGGTCCGGGCCGACGGCTCCGTACCGGACTCCGAGGACGAGCCGGACCTGGTGGCGATCCTCTCCCGCGCCTACTGAGATGCGCCCGGGAGGCACGGTCGACCGGTTCGCACCGGGTCGGCTGATCATGCACCGCAACGTGCGGCACGGCCGCATCGGCTGGGTCCGTCCGGCTCGGGTGGTCAGCGACGACGAACGCGGCCTGCTGCTCTGGGTCGCCCGCGATTCGCCGGTGGCCCACGAGGTCACCGAGGCCGGCCTGGGTATGCGGGCGATGCCGTTCGCGGAGTGGATCGCCTCGTCCTACCGGCTGGCGCGCGGCCGGTGGAACGGCCCGCCGCTGCTGGAGTTCCTGCCCGCCGGGGCGGCCCACTCGGTCTGGTGGTTCCGGGACGCCGCCGGCCGCTTCGCCAACTGGTACGTCAACCTGGAGGAGCCGGGCGTCCGGTGGGACGACGGCGCGGTGGCCGGCGTGGACGTGGTGGACCAGGACCTCGACGTCGTGGTCCGCCCGGACCGGAGCTGGCAGTGGAAGGACGAGGACGAGTTCGCCGAGCGGCTGGCCTTCCCGGCCGACTACTGGGTCACCGACGAGAAGGCGGTCCGGGCCGAGGGGGAGCGGGTGATCGCCCTCGCCGAGGCGGGGAAGTTCCCGTTCGACGGCACCTGGTGCGACTTCACCCCGCCGCCGGAATGGGACGTACCGGACGGACTGCCGGCCGGCTGGGACCGCCCGCCGGTGCGCTGACGGTGTTTCGCGTCACCCTTGCGCCCGCTCCTGGGGACGTGTCCGGGTCCGGTGCGAGAGATCGGCGCCGGATCTGGCAGAATGGGTCGCTGGTATCCGGCGCGTGTCCGGCGCCCTCTAACCCGGGCACGTTGTCAGTCCACCGAGCAGTCTCCGGCCCAACCCCACTGGTGCCCGGTCGGCTCTCACCCGTGCACCGCCCGTTCGGGCCGGTGAGAATCGCAACAGGAGCGAAACAACTGTGGCCGTAAAGATCCGGCTCCTGCGGATGGGCAAGATCCGCAACCCGCAGTACCGCATCGTCATCGCCGACTCGCGCACCAAGCGTGACGGTCGGGCGATCGAGTTCGTCGGGATCTACCAGCCGAAGGAAGACCCTTCGATCATCGAGGTCAAGTCGGAGCGGGTCCAGTACTGGCTGTCGGTCGGCGCGCAGCCGAGCGAGGCCGTGCAGCGCCTGCTGGAGCTGACCGGTGACTGGCAGAAGTACAAGGGCCTGCCGGCCCCGCCGCCGCTGAAGATGGCTGCCGAGCGCGTCGACCGCAAGGCGGCGTACGAGGCCGAGGCGAAGGCCGCCGCCGGGCTGGCCCCGGAGACCCCGGCCAAGCCGGCCAAGAAGGCCGCCAAGGCGGCGGCTCCGGCCGCGACCGAGGCGCCGAAGACCGAGGCCCCGAAGACCGAGGCCCCGGCCCAGGCTCCGGCCGAGGCGGCCCCGGCCGCTGCTGCCGACTCCGGTGAGCAGGCCTGAGATGCCGCTGCGTCCCGCGTTGGAGCACCTGGTCAAGGGCATCGTCGAGCACCCGGATGACGTACGGGTCCGGATGGTCGACTCCCGTCGGGGCAATCGGCTCGAAGTGCGCGTGCACCCCGAGGACCTCGGCACGGTGATCGGGCGGTCCGGCCGGACCGCCAAGGCGCTGCGCCAGGTGATCGGCTCCATCGGTGGACGCGGAGTGCGCGTCGACATCGTCGACTCGTACTGATGCTTCTCATCGTCGGCAGGATCGGCAAGCCGCACGGGATCCGCGGTGCGGTCACCGTGGAGGTGCGGACCGATGAGCCCGAGGCGCGATTCGCCCCCGGCGCGGTGCTGCGCACCGAGCCGGGCGTGCCGTACCAGGTTCCCGCTGAGCTGACCATCGAGTCGGCCCGCTGGCACCAGGGGCGGATGCTCGTCGCCTTCGAGGGTGTCCTGGACCGGGAGACCGCCGAGGCGCTGCGCGGGACCCTGATCGGGGTGGACCGGGCGACCGTCGCGCCGCCGGAGGACCCGGAGGAGTTCCACGACCACCAGCTGGTCGGCCTCGCCGTGGTCACCCCCACCGGTGAGCGGCTGGGCGAGGTGGCCCGGATCGACCACACGCCCGCCTCCGACCTGCTGGTGCTGCGCCGGCCCGAGGGGCGTACCGCGCTGATCCCCTTCGTCCGGGCGATCGTCCCCGAGGTCGATCTCGCCGGCGGTCGCGTCGTCGTCGACCCGCCGGCCGGTCTGCTCGACCTGTAAAGCCCGCTGGAGCAGACCCCTGATGCGCGTCGACATCGTGTCGATCTTCCCGGAATACCTGGCTCCGCTGGACCTGTCGCTGATCGGCCGGGCCCGGGCCAACGGCACGCTGCGGCTGGCCGTACACGACCTGCGGACCTGGACCCACGACGTGCACCGCACGGTCGACGACACCCCGTACGGCGGCGGGCCCGGCATGGTGATGCGGCCGGAGCCGTGGGGCGAGGCGCTGGACGCGCTGGTCCCCGACCAGCTGTCCCCGGCCGGCGTCACCCTGCCCCGGCTGCTGGTGCCCTCCCCGGCGGGCGTGCCCTTCACCCAGGCGATGGCGCACGAGCTGGCCGCCGAGTCGCACCTGCTCTTCGCCTGCGGCCGGTACGAGGGCATCGACCAGCGGGTGCTCGACCACGCCGCCACCCGGATGCCGGTCACCGAGGTCTCCCTCGGCGACTACGTGCTCTTCGGCGGCGAGGTCGCCGTGCTGGTGATCCTGGAGGCGGTCACCCGGCTGCTGCCCGGGGTGCTCGGCAACGCCGGCTCGCTGGACGAGGAGTCGCACGCGCACGGGCTGCTGGAGGCCCCGATGTACACCAAGCCGGCGAGCTGGCGCGGGCACGAGGTGCCGGAGGTGCTGCGCTCCGGCGACCACGGCCGGATCGCCCGCTGGCGCCGCGACGAGGCGGTGGTCCGCACCGCCGCGCGCCGGCCGGACCTGCTGGCCGCCGTCGCGCCGGAGAGCCTGGACAAGCGGGACCGGGCCGCGTTGGACCGGGCCGGATTTCAGCTGCCGCCGGGGGATGTGGCAGAGTAGGGGGGTTGCCGCATCCGTCCGCGCCCGCGGTCGGCTGCGAGGATCTCCGGCCGGAGACGCTCCGCGTCCACCACTCGGGGATCAGAATCACCCATTCGCGCACCGACTGACGGTGCGCCGTGAGCCTCACGAGGTTACAGCGATGAACATCCTGGACGCCCTTGACGCCCAGTCGAAGCGGACCGACCTCCCCGACTTCCGTGCCGGTGACACCGTGAAGGTGCACGCCCGGGTCGTCGAGGGCGCTCGGTCCCGTGTCCAGATCTTCCAGGGCGTCGTCATCCGCCGCCAGGGTGACGGGCTGCGCGAGACCTTCTCGGTCCGCAAGGTCAGCTTCGGCGTCGGTGTCGAGCGGACCTACCCGATCAACGGCCCGGGCATCGACCGGATCGAGATCGTGACCCGCGGTGCCGTCCGTCGGGCCAAGCTCTACTACCTGCGCGAGCTGCGGGGCAAGAAGGCCAAGATCAAGGAGAAGCGGGAGAAGCAGCCCAGCTGACTTCCCGCCTGCCACGCCTGAGCTGCGCGTATGTCGTATCGACCAGATCGCACTACCCTGGTCGTACGGGCGCAGGCGGGGAGCAACGTCGCGGCGATGGTCGCGGCCGTGAAATGTCCACCACCGCCCGTGGGGTCTCGTCGAGGCTCCCGGGCGGTGGTGTCGTTTCTGCGGACCGGAGAGTGGCATGGTGCAGATGCTTGACGAGGACGGCACCGCTGACCCGTGGCGCCGGCGGGCCCGGCGTACCCGCCGTCAGATGCCGCTCTGGCAGGAGCTGCCGCTGCTGCTGATCGTCGCCTTCTGCCTCGCGGTGCTGATCCGCACCTTCCTGCTCCAGGCGTTCTTCATCCCCTCCGGGTCCATGGAGGACACACTGCTCGTCGGCGACCGGGTCCTGGTCAACAAGGTCGTCTACGACGTACGGGACCCGCTGCGCGGCGAGGTGGTGGTCTTCCGCGGCACCGACAACTGGCTGCCGCAGGTCGACCAGGCCCCGCCGGCCGGGTTCGCCGGCAAGCTCGGGCGGACGGTCGGCGACCTCGTCGGGGTCAGTCGGCCCGGCGAGAAGGACTTCATCAAGCGGGTGATCGGCGTACCCGGCGACCGGGTCAAGTGCTGCGACGCGCAGGGCCGGGTGACCGTCAACGGGGTGCCGCTCGACGAGTCGTACGTGATCCGCGACTCGCCGCTGGACGTCCCGCCCAACCCGCGGGAATGCCGTTCCCGCCGATTCGACGAGGTGGTCGTGCCGCCCGGCCAGCTCTGGGTGATGGGCGACCACCGGCTGGTCTCCCAGGACGCCCGCTGCCAGGGACCGGTGCCGATCGACAACGTCATCGGCCGGGCCTTCATGATCGTCTGGCCGTCGTCACGCTGGGCCTCGCTGCCGATCCCGGAGACGTTCAAGAACCTGCCCAGGCCGGCCGCGGCGTCCGCCGGCGGGCCGGCCCCGGTCGAGCCGGCCACGGTGGGCGGTGTCGCGGTGGTCGTCCCGTTGACCGCCGTCCTCTCCGTTCTCGCGCGTTCCGGACGATCCGCGCGGGCCCGGCAACGTAGGCTCCTCCCGTGATTGACGAGCAGACCGACAAGCCGCGCAGCTCCTTCTGGAAGGAGCTGCCCATCCTGCTGGGTGTGGCGATCCTGGTCGCGGTGCTGGTGCGCGCCTTCGTACTGCAGACCTTCTACATCCCCTCCCCCTCGATGGAGCACACGCTCAACGTCAACGATCGGGTGCTGGTCAACAAGCTGGTGTACGACTTCCGCTCGCCGCACCGCGGCGAGGTCGTCGTCTTCAAGGCGCCCACCGAGTGGAGCGGCAACCCGCAGGGCGAGGACTTCATCAAGCGGGTGATCGGCGTCGGCGGCGACCACGTGATCTGCTGCGACCCGCAGGACCGGCTGGTCATCAACGGCAAGTCGCTCGACGAGCCGTACATCTACTCCGCCGACGGCCAGCGGGACAAGCCGGCGGACCAGGAGTTCGACATCACCGTCCCGGACCACCGGCTCTGGGTGATGGGCGACCACCGGTCCGCGTCCGGCGACTCGCTGGAGCACTGGCAGCAGTCGGGTCAGAACATCCAGAGCGCCACCATCCCCGACGACCAGGTGGTGGGGCGGGCATTCACCGTCTTCTGGCCGGTCAACCGGGCCACCTGGCTCACCGTGCCGAAGTCCTTCGACGGGATCCCGAACCCGTAACGGGCCGCGGCCGCTCCGGTCGGTCGATCGGGGTGGGCGTGGGCGTTCGTCACCGCCGTCTGGCAGGCTGGGACGGTGACCGTACACACCCCTCGTCGCGCGGCCCGCGTGCTGCTCGTCGACGCGGCCGGTCGGGTGCTGCTCTTCGCCGGCACCGATCCGGCCCGCCCCGACCACCGGTACTGGTTCACCCCCGGTGGTGGCCTCGAACCGGGGGAGACCCCGGCGACCGGGGCGGCCCGGGAGCTGGCCGAGGAGACCGGGCTGCGGCTGCCGCCCGAGGAGCTGGGCGAGCCGGTGTGGCGGGAGACGGTCGAGTTCCCCTTCGACGGCGTCCGGTACCGCCAGGAGCAGGAGTTCTTCCTGGTCCGGGTGCCCTCCTGGGAGGTCGACACCGCCGGTTTCGACGAGATCGAGCGGGCCAGCGTCCATGGGCACCGCTGGTGGCCGGTCGACGCGCTGGCGGCGACCACCGAGCGGTACTACCCGGTCGACCTGCCGGCGCTGGTGGCCCGGGTGCTGGCCGCCGCCGGGGCCGGCCAGGCCGTCACCGCGACGGGCCCGGACGGTGGTACGTCGTGCTGACGCCGCCGCGCACGGTGGTGCGCCGCGACGGCGGCCTGTACGCGCTGGAGCGGGCGTTGCAGCGGAGGGGCTTCCGGCACGTCGCGGGCGCCGACGAGGCCGGCCGGGGTGCCTGCGCGGGCCCGCTGGTCGCCGCCGCGGCGGTGCTGCCCGAGGGACGGCGCGGCGAGATCGACGGGCTGGCCGACTCCAAGCTGCTCACCCCGGCCAGCCGGGAGCGGATCTACCAGGAGGTGACCGCCCGCGCCCTGGCGTACGCCGTGGTGGTCATCCCGGCCGAGGAGGTCGACGCCCGCGGCCTGCACGTGTGCAACCTCGCCGCGATGCGCCGGGCGCTGGCCTCGCTGACCACCCGTCCGGAGTACGTGCTGACCGACGGGTTCGGCGTCGACGGCCTGGACGTGCCCGGGCTGGCGGTCTGGAAGGGTGACCAGGTGGCCGCCTGCGTGGCGGCGGCCAGCGTGCTGGCCAAGGTCACCCGGGACCGGATCATGGTGGAGCTGGACGACACGTTCCCCGGGTACGGCTTCGCCGAGCACAAGGGCTACATCACGCCGGAGCACACCGCCGCGCTGCACAAGCACGGTCCGTGCCGGGAACACCGCTTCTCGTACATCAACGTGGCCGTGATATCGGGCCGCGACGGCCGCCCACCCCGGTCCCGGCGACCGGCCGACGGCGGCCCCTACGAGCCGATGGAGCGCTCAGGCGCGCCAGGGGGTACCGTCGGCGTGGCGTTGGGCGAGCAGCCTCGACCTCCGGCGCCGGTGGGGGAAGATGTGGTCATGGAAGGCGGAGTGCGATGAGCGCGGAAGATCTCGAGAAGTACGAGACCGAGATGGAGCTTCAGCTCTACCGGGAGTACCGCGACATTGTCCGCCAATTCTCCTACGTGGTGGAGACCGAGCGCCGCTTCTACCTGGCCAACCAGGTCGACATGCACGTCCGCAACTCGGACGGCGAGGTCTATTTCGAGGTGGAGATGCACGACGCCTGGGTGTGGGACATGTACCGTCCCGCCCGGTTCGTGAAGAACGTCCGGGTAATGACCTTCAAGGACGTCAACGTCGAGGAACTCGAGAAGCCGGACATCTCCCTCCCCACCGACTCCGGCTTCGGCGGCTGACCCGTCCGGACCCTGGTGGCGGGCCTCCCCGCCGGCCGCACCCCCGAACGGCGGCTCAGCCCGCCAGCACCACGACCTCCACCCGCTGCACCAGGTTGTTCGCGAAGCCACCCCGGTTCCAGGGCTGCTCTACCGGCTGGCTGCGCCCCGACGCGTCGGTGGCCCGCGCGCCGAGCAGGTGACGCCCCGGCTCGGCCGTCCACTCGTACCGCCACCCGCGCCAGGACCACTCGTCGCCGGTCGGCTCGTCCAGAATGGCCGCAGCCCAGCTGACCCCGCCGTCCGTGGTCACCTCGACCGAGGTCACCGGGGCGTACCCCGACCAGGCCCGGCCGTCCACAGTGCACCGCCCCGGCCGCAGCACCCGGGTGCGGGACATTAGTCCTGCTCGACACGCTCCCGCAGCGCGGCCAGGTCGACGGTGAGCGGCCGCCGGACCGCGCCGTCGATGGTCAGCGTGTGCGCCGCCGGGTCGACGTCCGGGATGTCGTAGTGGATCAGCAGGTAGTGCAGGCCGGCCGGGGTGACGTCGTACCGCAGCGCCTCCAGCGGGATGCCGTGGTTGCGGGCGGCCGGCTCACGTCATCCACAGTGGTCATCGCGGTCTCCCGGGTACGGTCGGCGGGTCTAGTGGACGAACGCGAACATCGTCCCGCCGACCGGCAGCGGCCGGGGTTGGCCGACGAAGCGGTGGGCGCCCACGCCGACCCCGTCCGCCGGGCTGCCGACCGCCACCGGTTCGAAGCCCTCCTCGGCGAACCACTCGCAGACCGTCGGGACCAGGTCCGGCTCGCGCCGGTGCCGGGTCCAGAGCACCCACCCACCGGTGGCGCAGAGCGCGGCGCAGTGCCGCACCGTCGTCCGGATGTCGGCGTCGGTGATGTTGCCGAAGATCCCGCAGACCAGGACGAGATCCGCGGGCGCCAGGTCGGCCACGCCAACTGCTTCAGGAAGAAGCCCCACGCGTCGTTCGAGGTGTGGTTCTTCGCCCAGTCGGTGTAGGCCGGGTTGCCGAATGCGAT
>JAEVHO010000201.1 GCA_016802835.1 Micromonospora sp. ATA32
GATGGACAGCGGGATCCGCGGCGGCACCGACGTGCTGCGCGCCCTGGCGCTCGGCGCGACCGGCGTGCTGGTCGGCCGGCCGATGCTCTGGGCCCTCGCGGCTGGCGGACGGGCCGGCGCCGAGGCGGCACTGGCGCTGCTCGCCGCCGAACTGCGCGACGCGCTGACCCTGACCGGCTGCGCCGATCCCGCGGCGGCCCGACAGCTGCGGACGATGACGGGGGACTGAGCCGTGCCCGACGAACCGGTGGACCTCGACGTCTCGCAGCTGCACTCGGCGGTCGACGACCCGGCGCTGAACTCGATGAACTTCCTCAACGAGGTGGCGCAGCACTACCCGGACGCGGTCTCGCTGGCCGCCGGCCGCCCGTACGAGGAATTCTTCGACGTCGCCGCGCTGCACCGCCACCTCGACACGTTCCGCCGGCACCTGAGCGACGACCTCGGCCTGGAACCGGTCCAGGTGAACCGGACGCTGCTGCAGTACGGCCGCCGAGGAGGAGCTGCCGCTGATCGAGGGAGGGTGGCCGTCAACCCGAGTGCGGTCCCCTGATCTCGCCGGATCCCCGGGCGATCAGCCGGGTCGGCACCAGGTGGGTCGTCGGGCGCCACTGCTCCCCGTCCAGGCGTCGGAAGATCAGGTCGGCGGCGACCCGGCCCATTTCGGACGGGTCCTGCGCGATGACGGTGACGGCCGGCTGGAGCAGGTCGGCCAGGGGGAAGTCGTCGAAGCCGACGAGGGCGACCTGGTGCTGCCGGCCGAGCCGCTGCAGGGCCCGGATGGCGCCGATGGTGACCAGGTTCTGCGAGGTGAACAGCGCGGTGGGCGCGGCGTCGGCGAGCAGCAGCTGGCGTACGGCGTCCTCGGCGTCGTGCTCGGTGTGCAGGTCGTGGACGACGGTGGCCGGTCGGATGCCGTGATCGCTCAACGCCTCCTTGAAGCCCTGCAACCGCTGGTGGGCGGTGGCGATCGTCTGCAGGTCGCCCAGGTAGGCGATGTCGCGGTGGCCGTGCGCGACGAGATGGTGGACGGCGGTGGCGGCGCCGTGGTGGTTGTCGGCGAGCACCGCGTCGACCGACAGGCCGACGGGCGGTCGGTCGACGAAGACCACCGGAGTGCCGGCGCTGACCTCACCGCGAGATAGCTCTGGTTGTCGCTGGCCGGCACCACGACCAGGGCGTCGGCCTGTCGGGTCCGGAAGGCGCGGACGAGGTCGCGTTCCCGGTCCGGGTCCTCGTCGATGCTGCCGGCGAAGATCAGCACGCCGCGCTCCCGGGCGGCGTCCTCCAGCGCCCGGTGCAGGGCCGCGGAGAAGGGGTTGGCCAGGTCCTCCAGTACCGCGGCGATGGCCGCCGTCCGGCCGCTGGATCGGCGCAGGCTGCTCGCGGTGAAGTTCGGCCGGTAGTCGAGCTGGGCGATGGCCCGCTGCACCGCGGCGGTCTTCGGGGCTGACACCCCCGCCTCGCCGTTGACCACCCGGGAGACCGTCTTCGGGCTGACCCCGGCGAGCAGGGCGACATCCCGCAGCGTCGGTCGGGCCCGGACCGCATCCGACGAGGTGGCGACGACATCCGGCATGAGCGCTCCTGGTGAAGAGGTCGGAGGGTGCGGTACGCCGTGCTCGCCGGCTGCGGGTGACCGACAGCAAGGCTATCGCCACCGGGTGCCGCGGCTGGACGGCCGGTGGGTGGGCGGAGGATCCTCGGCGACACCCTCCGTCCACTGTCGGACCGGTCGCTCCGGCGGCTTCCGACGCCCAGCGTGGCCGCATCGTGCGCCCTGGCTGACATCGATGTCAAGAGTTAAGCGCCGGTTACGGGCGGGTTATGAAAACCTGTTAGAAGGCCATTGACTTCCGTCTAGTCCTCAGCCGACACTGCGCCGACAACGTTGTCGAACTCGCCGACCGATCCGGTCCGGGAACCCCCTGAGGAGTGCAGATGATCCAGCGCACGGGCCGCCGTCGAGGCGCTCTGCTGCTCGCCGCCACCGTGGCCGTGACCCTGGCCGCAGCCGGCTGCGGTAACGGTGATGACGGCGGATCCGGCGGCGGGAAGAACGTCGCCGTCTCCCTGATCACCAAGAACTCCACCAACCCGTTCTTCGTGACCATGCAGGAGGGCGCCAAGAAGGCGGCCGCCGCCGAGGGAGTGAAGCTGACGGTGGCGGCCGGCAAGGAGGACGGCGACGAGGCCGGCCAGGTGCAGGCGATCGAGGACGCCATCGCGCGCGGCGACGCGGGGATCCTGATCACCCCGAACGGCCCCGGCGTCAACCCCGCCATCAAGAAGGCGCGGGACGCCGGCCTCTACGTGATCGCCCTCGACACGCCGCCGGACCCGCCGAACACCGTGGACATCACGTTCGCCACCGACAACTTCAAGGCGGGCGAGCTGATCGGCAAGTGGACGGCGGCGCAGCTCGGCGGCAAGCCCGCCACCATCGCCCTGCTGGACCTCTTCAACGACAAGGTCGTCTCCGTCGACTACGACCGCGACCAGGGATTCCTGACCGGCATGGGCATCGACACCGTCGACAAGAAGAAGAACGGCGACGAGGCGAAGACCGGGAAGTACTCCGGCGGCAGCTACACGATCGCCTGCAACGAGCCGACCAACGGCGCCGAGGACGGCGGCCGGACCGCGATGGAGAGCTGCCTGACCAAGACCTCCGGCATCAACGTCGTCTACACCATCAACGAGCCGGCCGCGGTCGGCGCGTACAAGGCCCTGCAGGCCGCGGGCGCCAAGGACATCCTCGTGGTCTCCGTCGACGGCGGCTGCGACGGCGTACGCCAGGTCAAGGACGGCGTCATCGGCGCGACCTCGCAGCAGTACCCGCTGAAGATGGCCGAACTGGGCGTGCAGGCGATCAAGAAGATCGCGAAGGACGGCCAGAAGCCCCAGGTCACGGGCGGTCTCGACTTCTTCGACACCGGGGTCAGCCTGGTCACCGACAAGCCGGCCAGCGGCGTCGAGAGCATCACCAGCACCGACGGCGCGCAGCGCTGCTGGGGCTGATCCGCAGATCCCACCGGCAGGGGCATCCGCGCGGCTTGCGCCTCACCGGATGCCCCCCGCCGACCTCCGAGACGCGACAACGGCAGGAGCCCGCCGTGACCACCACGACACCACCGACCACCGCCGCGCAGCAGTTCGCGCTGCGCCGTCAGTCTCCGCTGCAACGGGTCCAGCACCTGCTGCACGCGCACCCCGCGATCAGCCCGTTCCTCGTACTGGTCATCTCGTTCGTCGTCTTCTCCGCGCTCAACCCCCGCTTCGCCTCGCCCAATTCGCTCTCGCTCGTGCTGCAGCAGGTGGCGGTGATCGGGGCGCTCGCCGTCGGGCAGACCCTGATCATCCTGACCGCGGGCATCGACCTGTCGGTCGGCGCCGTCGCGATCCTCGCGATGATGGTGTCGGCCAAGATGGCCGAGGGCCAAGGCCTCCCCGGCCCGCTGGCGATCCTGCTCGCCATCGTGATCGGCACCGCCGCGGGCGCGCTCAACGGCGCGCTGGTGACCCGGCTGAAACTGCCGCCGTTCATCGTCACGCTCGGCACGCTGAGCGTCTTCACCGCGCTCGGCCTGCTCTACTCCAGCGGGCAGAGCGTCCAGGCCACCGACATCCCATCGGTGCTCAGCTGGACCGGTGAGTCCTTCCGGGTGGGCGAGTTCCGGATCACCACCGGCGTGGTGATGGTGGTGATCCTCTATCTCGGCGTCGGCTTCGCCCTGTCCCGCACCGCCTGGGGACGGCACGTCTACGCGGTGGGCGACGACAAGGAAGCCTCCCGGCTCGCCGGCATCCGGGTCGACCGGGTCCTGCTCAGCGTCTACACCGTCGCCGGCGCGATCTACGGCGTCACCGCCTGGATCCTGATCGGACGGGCCGGCGCGGCCAGCCCGAACGCCATCACCGACGCGAACCTGGAGAGCATCACGGCCGTCGTGATCGGTGGCACCAGCCTGTTCGGCGGCCGGGGCGCGGTGCTCGGCACTCTGCTCGGCGCGCTGATCGTCGGCTTCTTCCGCAGCGGCCTCTCGCTGGCCGGGGTGGACGACCAGTACCGGGTGCTCGCCGTCGGCCTGCTGGTGATCCTGGCCGTGGCCGTGGACCAGTGGATCAGAAAGGTGAGGTCATGACCGCCGCCACGCACGTCCCCGACAGCCGACGGGGTGACGCCGAGGGCGGGCAGCGCTCGCCGGTGCTCTCGGCCCGGGGCCTGGTCAAGACGTTCGGCAGAGTCGTCGGGCTCGACGGAGTGGACCTGGACCTGTTTCCCGGCGAGGTGCTCGCCGTCATCGGGGACAACGGTGCCGGCAAGTCCACGCTGATCAAGTGCCTCACCGGAGCGCTGACCCCGGACGCCGGTCAGCTCCTGCTGGAGGGTAGGCCGGCCCAGTTCAAGCGACCGCAGGACGCCCGGGAGGCGGGCATCGAGACGGTCTACCAGACCCTCGCCGTCGCGCCGGCGCTGGACATCGCCAGCAACCTGTTCCTCGGCCGGGAGAAGCGCCGCGCCGGCCTGCTGGGTTCGGTTTTCCGGATCCTCGATCAGAAGGGCATGCGCCAGGAGGCGACCCAGGCGCTGTCCGACCTCGGCATCGGCACGCTGCAGAACGTCGCGCAGGCGGTGGAGACCCTCTCCGGCGGCCAGCGGCAGGCGGTCGCGGTGGCCCGGGCCGCCGCCTTCGGCAGCAAGGTGATCGTGCTCGACGAGCCGACGGCGGCGCTCGGGGTCAAGGAGTCCAACCAGGTGCTGCGGATGATCGAGGAGGTCCGCTCCCGGGGCTTGCCGGTCATCCTGATCAGCCACAACATGCCGCAGGTGTTCGAGGTGGCCGACCGCATCCACATCCAGCGGCTCGGTCGCTGCGCCGGCGTGGTGACGCCGGCGTCGCACACGATGCCGGAGGTCGTCGGCATCATGACCGGCGCCACCACCCTGGCGGAGACCCCCGGCCGGCCCGTCGGCTGACCGGCGCCGACCGGTCCTGGTGGACGGCGCGGAACCGTCCACCGGGGACGTCGGCGGCAGGTGTCAGCTCGACGACCCCGGACACCCGTGCGGGCGTCCGCGCCGGACCGTCATAATGTGCCGATGGTTGCCTGGGAGTACGCGTTGCTGGTCCGTCGCTACCAGGGGCAGGGCCGCAATTTCCACGTCTCGTTCGTCTGGTACGCCCCGGACGGGTCCCGAACGGACATCACGGCGTACGCCGACACCGCCATCGCGCACCTGAACCGGGCCGGCCGGGAAGGCTGGGAACTGGTCTCCGCCGCCGAGGACGTCAACAACGTCCAGGGCAGCACCGAGGTGCACCGCTACCACCTCAAGCGCCCCCTCGCCTGACCCGCGCCGGCCCGCAGCCGCCGTCAGCCCAGGTCGACGGTGGGATAGAGCGGGAAGCCCGTCAGCAGCTCGCTGGCCTGCTTGCTGACCTTGTCGGCGACCGCAGGGTCGAGGACGTACTTGGCCTTGGACGGGGTGCCGTCGGCGTTCGACCCGGGGCTGGTCTGGCCGAGCACGGTGTGGATCAGCTCGGCCGTCTCGTCCATCTGAGCCGCGCCGAGCCCGCGGGTGGTCAGCGCCGGGGTGCCGATCCGGATGCCAGAGGTGTACCAGGCGCCGTTGCGGTCCTGCGGCACCGAGTTGCGGTTGGTCACGATGCCCGCGTCGAGCAGCGCCTGCTCGGCCTGGCGACCGGTCAGCCCGTACGAGGTGACGTCGATGATGGCCAGGTGGTTGTCGGTGCCCCCGGTGACCAGGTTGGCGCCGCGGCGCAGCAGCCCCTCGGCGAGGGCCTGCGCGTTGTCGACGATGCGCTGGGCGTAGTCGGCGAAGTCGGGCCGGCGGGCCTCGGCGAGGGCGACCGCCTTGGCGGCCATCACGTGCGGCAGCGGGCCGCCGAGCACCATCGGGCAGCCCCGGTCGACCTGGTCGGCCAGCTCGGGCTGGCAGAGCACCATGCCGCCGCGCGGGCCGCGCAGCGACTTGTGGGTGGTGGTGGTGACGATGTGCGCGTGCGGCACCGGGTCGAAGTCGCCGGTGAACACCCGGCCCGCGACCAGGCCGGCGAAGTGCGCCATGTCGACCATGAAGGTGGCGCCGACCTCGTCGGCGATCTCCCGCAGGATCCGGAAGTTGACCTTCCGCGGGTACGCCGAGTAGCCACCGACCAGGACCAGCGGCTTGAACTCCCGGGCGGTCTCCCGGACGGCGTCGTAGTCGATCAGACCGGTCACCGGGTCGGTGCCGTAGCTGCGCTGGTCGAACATCTTGCCGGAGATGTTCGGCCGGAAGCCGTGGGTGAGGTGACCGCCGGCGTCCAACGACATGCCGAGCATCCGCTGGTTGCCCAGCTCCCGGCGCAGCGCGAACCAGTCGGCCTCGGTCAGGTCGTTGACCTGGCGTACCTGGGCCTTCTTCAGCGCCGGCGACTCCACCCGGTCGGCGAGGATCGCCCAGAACGCGACCAGGTTGGCGTCGATGCCGGAGTGCGGCTGGACGTACGCGTGCGCGGCCCCGAACAGCTCCCGGGCGTGCTCCGCGGCGAGCGCCTCGACGGTGTCCACGTTCTGGCAGCCAGCGTAGAAGCGGCGGCCGACGGTGCCCTCGGCGTACTTGTCGCTGAGCCAGTTCCCCATGGCCAGCAGGGTGGCCGGGGAGGCGTAGTTCTCGCTGGCGATGAGCTTGAGCGACTCCCGCTGGTCGGCCAGCTCGGCACCGATGGCGTCGGCCACCCGGGGCTCGACCGCCCGGATCACCTCGAGCGCGCTGCGGAAGGCGGTGGACTCGGCGTTCGACGACATGTGACCTCCTACTGACGTGTGGAAGGCCCAGGCGCTCGGCATGCGTCCTCATGACGGGACCGCTTCCCGATGGTTCTCCATCCCCACGCGCCAGTCACGGCCCGTGCTGATCCTACCGGGTCCGCCCCGGGGGACCCGGTCCACCTCCACCCGCCCGGTGGGTCGCCACCTGGGCGGGCGGCGTCCGGGGGGATCGCCTGATGGCGGGGAGCGGCGGGACCCGGCCGTCCAGCCGGGTCCCGCGCCGGGTCGTACGCCGGTCAGGCAGTCGCCGCGTCGATCGCCTTCTTGATCGCCTTCGGGGCGGTCGGCGACTTCGGGGCGTCCTTGCGCAGCTCGATCATCCGCTCGCCGATCTCCTGGAGCTGGTTGCGCCCGAGCGCCTCACGCACCTTCGGGAACCACTCCTGCTCCTCCTCCTCGATGTGGTGCTGCACGTTCTCGATCAGCACCGTGGTCTTGGCGGTGAAGCGCTCGTCCGAGGCGTCCATGGTGACCAGTTCGGCGCAGAGCAGGTCCGCGACGTGGTGCTCCTCGTACGACTCGAGGATGTCGTCCTCCAGGTCCGGCAGGAGCTTGCGGACCTCCGGGTACATCACCTCGTTCTCCAGATAGGTGTGCACCGTGAGGGCCTCCAGGATCTGCCCGACCAGCTTCTGCCGCTGGCTGG
This sequence comes from Micromonospora sp. ATA32, assembly GCA_016802835.1. Lineage (GTDB taxonomy): Bacteria > Actinomycetota > Actinomycetes > Mycobacteriales > Micromonosporaceae > Micromonospora. Next base: position 7,487 of record JAEVHO010000201.1, read on the forward strand.
CGGGGCCCTCCTCGGCATCCTGGAACGCCTTGAACAGGCGGCGCATCTCCTTGTGGTCCTCTTTGAGCAGGACGATGGCATCGGTGGACACCGGCAGGCCTCCCTGGTTCGGCTGAGGGTCATCCGGTACCCCGAGCATGAGCTGCGAAAACGGGTGGGGCCCGGCGATGTTCCGCCGGGCCCCACCACTGGTCGTGCCGTGCTGCTACTTCACCACGTTGTACGCGTCCACGATGCCCGCGCCGTAGAACGAGTTGCGCTCGCCGCCGGAGCAGGTCGCGTCGTACAGGTGCGGGTTCGTCGCCGAGATCAGCGGCGCCGGGTTGTAGACGCCCTCCGGGCAGGACTGCGCCACCGACGTACGCTCCAGGAACGACGCCAGCTGGCCCGGGGTCATGTCCGGGTGGGCCGACAGCGCCAGCGCCGCGACGCCGGTGGCGTGCGGGCCGGACATCGAGGTGCCCTGCTTGTAGCCCCACCCGTTGATGACGTTGCCCTCGTCGTCCAGCCCCCAGGTGGTCGACAGGATGCCGTCCGGGAGGTTACGACTGGCGCCCTTGGTACGGAACCGGGTGTCACCACCCGGAGCGGTGAGGTCCACGACGCCCTGCCCGTACGAGGAGTAGTAGCTCTTCTCCCCGGTCGGGCCGACCGCCGAGACGGTCACCACGCCCGGCGCCTCGGCGGGCAGGTCGACGCAGGCGCCGGTGATGGTCCGCACCTCCGGCTCCTGGTCATCAGGAAGGTTGTTCGGGCTGTTCGGGTCCACGAACTTGTGCGCCAGGTCGTAGTTGGAGTTGCCGGCGGACGCGACGTTCAGCACGCCCTTGCTGTTGGAGTAGCGGATGGCCCGCTGCACCGCCTGCCACACCGGACGCTGGCGTGCGTCGTTGCGGCAGTTGAACTCCCACGGGTCGATGTAGTAGCTGTTGTTGGTGACCCGCATGCCGTGCTCGGCGGCCCAGATGAACCCGCAGACCGCAGCCTCCGGGTAGATGAAGCCGTCGTCGTTGACCACCTTCACCGCGGCGACCTTGACGCCGGGCGCGACACCGGTCACGCCGACGCCGTTGATCGCGGCGGCGATGGTGCCGGCCACGTGGGTGCCGTGGTCGGAAGTGGTCGGGTTCCACGCCGACTCGGTGGTGTCGTGACACCGCCCAGGCAGGACGTGCTCTTGTCCTTTGCGATCTGGGTGGCCAGATCGGGGTGGCTGGAGGAGATGCCGCTGTCCAGCACACCGACGACCACGTCGGTGCTGCCGGTGGTGACCGCGTGGGCCTGCGGGACGTGGATCATGTTCATGTCCCACTGCTGACCGTAGAGCGGTTCCTTGGTCGGGTCGCCGGTGGCGTTGACGACGTCGGCCGCGGAGACCTCGACGGTCTCACCCTCGTCGAGCGCGGAGCCCAGGCCGGTGGTGGCGGCGACCGACTCGACCCCGGTCCCCTTCACCTGGCTGGCGAAGTCGGGGTTGGTCGAGCGGACGACGAGCACGCCGATCTGGTCGTAGTTGGCCACCACGGTGCCCTTGGCGGCGGCCACCCGGGCAGCCGCCGTGTCGGTCTTGCCGCCCTGCGGGGCGAGGACCAGGAACGTGGTGTCCGGCCCGGCGCCGCCGCCGGTGCCAGTCCGCCCGTGACGGCGAAACCGACGCCGAGCGTCACGGCGGACGCGGCGGCCAGTGTCTTGCGACGGAGGTTCTTCACACAGACTCCCAGAGGGCCGTTCCCCGCCGGCCCACCCCTGGTGAGGGCGGCCCGGCGGAAAGCGAGCGGATGCCCGCTTCCAAGTGAACAGCGTAGGAACCCGATGTGGCGTTACACACATCCGTTCGGTCGGACAAACAGCGTCATACGGTGGCGAGGGTGTGCGGGATCTCGTCGAGCAGCTCGCGGGCGAGGAAGCCGATCCGGCCGAACCGGGGGACCAGCCGCTGCCCGCTCACCGCGTGCGCGAACGCCGCCCAGCACGCGGCCTGCGCCGGCTCCGCCCCCCCGGGAGAGCAGGCGGCCAGCAGGCCCCGACCCGGACACGCCCCCGTCGCGGAGGGTCGCCTACCCGG
>JAEVHO010000202.1 GCA_016802835.1 Micromonospora sp. ATA32
GGGACCGCATGGCTGCATGGGTACCTCGCAGACGGAGGATGGATCCGAGAATCATTCGGTTACCGGATGGTAAGCGTTCATCGATGCTCGTGAAAGGCCCCGGTGCGCGCGCCGCTCGTGGTCCGGGGATTCGGTACCGTTCGGCCATGACCAGTCGACCCGCAGCCGGGGGTGGCCGGTGGGTCGAGGTTGACCCGGCCCGCGTCGCCCGCTGGATCGAGGGCTTCGCCGACCGGCACGGCCCGCCGGCGACCAGCAGGCAGGATTACGGCCTGCTGCTCGCCGCCCCCGACGGCGCGAGCGCAGAGCTGCACGCCCCGCCGGGCGTACCGTCCACGCCGGATGTCGCCGGCTTCGTGGCCGCCGCGATCGCGCCACGCCGGATCGGCCTGCTGCTCGCCCGTAAGGGCGCGGTGGCGGTTGGCGTGGCCGAGGGGGAGGAGCTGGTGGTCTCCAAGGTGGACACCCGCTACGTGCAGGGGCGCACCGCCGCCGGTGGCTGGTCCCAGCAGCGGTTCGCCCGGCGCCGGGACAACCAGGCGAAGGCCGCGATGGCCGACGCCACCGAGCTGGCGGCCCGGCTGCTGCTGCCCGAGGTGGGGACGTTGACCGCCCTGGTGGGTGGGGGTGACCGGCGGGCGGTGGACACCGTGCTGGCCGAGCGGCGGCTCGCCCCGTTGGCCGCGCTGCGCGCCGACCGCCTGCTCGACGTGCCCGAGCCCCGGCACGCCGTGCTGGTCGCCGCGGTCACCGCCGCCCGCGCGGTACGGATCCTGGTCCGCGATCCCGAGCCTGCACAGTGAGCAGGGCCCCCTGCGGTGCCGGAAGGGACCCTGGCGACAGCCGGGGGGATCAGCCGTTGCCGAAGGTGTCGCAGCCCTTCGGGTCGCCGGTCGAGTAGCCCTTGCTGAACCACTCCTTGCGCTGCGCCGCAGTGCCGTGGGTGAACTCGTCCGGGTTCACGGCCGGCCGGAGCGCTGCTGGATGGCGTCGTCGCCGATCTTCTCGGCGGTGTCGATCGCCTGCTGGATGTCCTGCTCGGTGATGCTGGTGAAGATCTTCTGGCCGCTCGCGTCGGCGGTGCCGGTGGCGTTCTTGGCCCAGGCGCCGGCGTAGCAGTCGGCCTGCAGCTCCAGCTTGACCGACAGCGCGTTGGCGTTGTTCGGGTCGCGCTGCTGCTGGCGGCGCATCTGGGCCTCGGTGCCGAGCAGGTCCTGCACGTGGTGGCCGTACTCGTGGGCCAGCACGTACGGCTGGGCGAACTCGCCCTTGGCGCCGAGCTGGTCGGCGAGCAGGTTGTAGAACGTGAGGTCGATGTAGACCAGGTCGTCGGCCGGGCAGTAGAACGGCCCGACGCCCGAGTCGGCCTGACCGCAGCCGGTGTTGACGCCCTGGCTGAAGAAGACCGTCTTCGAGGGCGTGTACTGGTCGCCGAACTTCTCCGGCAGGGCCTTGCGCCAGTACGCCTGGATCGAGTTGACGTACAGCGTGTTGCGGCAGTCGAGCTGCTTGAGCGCGTCGTCGGCCGAGCACTTCTGCTCCAGCGACGTGTTGTCGCCCTGGTCCGAGCCGCCGCCGTTGGTCGCGGCGTTCAGGCCGAAGCCGCCGCCGACCAGGGCGACCAGCACGGCGATGATGATGCCCACGATGCCGCCGCGGCCTCCGCCGATCGGGATGGGTATGCCGCCCAGCCCGCCACCCCCTCCCGACCCTCGCCGATCATCCACCTGACTGGTGTCGACCTGCGCGTTCTCGTTCAGCTCCATGTTGACCCCGATCAACCGATTAATCACGTGTGGTGGCTGGGCAACCGGACCGGGTCCGGACGACGATTCGGTACCCGATGATCTTGCCTGGTAATCCGGCGGGAGCGCTTCGGCGCGCCCGGTACACTTGTCTGGTGCTGCTCTGCGAAGGCTGAACCGCCCCGCGCCGACGGACCCTCGTTCCGCCGGCCGTTTCGCGTGCCCTGAGTCAGCCCTTCCAGACCCCGAGAGCGAGTTCGCCTAAATGATCACTGCCACCGGCCTGGAGCTGCGCGCCGGAGCCCGCATCCTGCTGTCCGACACCACGCTGCGGGTGCAACCGGGTGACCGGATCGGCCTGGTCGGGCGCAACGGCGCCGGCAAGACCACCACCCTCAAGGTGCTGGCCGGCGAGGGACAGCCCTACGCCGGGCAGATCGATCGGCGCAGCGCGATCGGCTACCTGCCGCAGGACCCACGCACCGGCGACCTGGAGGTCACCGGCCGGGACCGGGTGCTCTCCGCCCGCGGGCTGGACGTGCTGATGGCCCAGATGAAGGACGTCGAGGAGAAGCTCGCCGACGGCGCCGACGACAAGCTGGTCCGCCGCTACGGGGCCCTGGAGGACCAGTTCGCCTCGCTGGGCGGGTACGCCGCCGAGGCCGAGGCGGCCCGGATCTGCGCCAACCTCGGGCTGCCCGACCGGGCGCTCGCCCAGACCATCGGCACCCTCTCCGGCGGTCAACGCCGCCGGATCGAGCTGGCCCGGATCCTGTTCCGCGACGCCGGCGAGAACGGCGGGGGCATCCTGCTGCTCGACGAGCCCACCAACCACCTCGACGCCGACTCGATCACCTGGCTGCGCAGTTTCCTCGCCAACCACAAGGGCGGCCTGATCGTGATCTCCCACGACGGCTCGCTGCTGGAGTCGGTGGTCAACAAGGTCTGGTTCCTGGACGCCACCCGCTCCGTGGTCGACGTCTACAACCTGGGTTGGAAGGCGTACCTGGAGGCGCGGGAGACCGACGAGCGGCGCCGCCGCCGGGAGCGGGCCAACGCCGAGAAGAAGGCCGGCGCGCTGATGGCGCAGGCGGACAAGATGCGGGCCAAGGCCACCAAGACCGTCGCCGCGCAGAACATGGCCCGCCGGGCCGAGAAGCTGATCTCCGGACTGGAGGAGGTGCGGGTCTCCGACAGGGTGGCCAAGGTGCGCTTCCCGAACCCGTCGCCGTGCGGCAAGACCCCGCTCACCGCGTCCGGCCTGTCCAAGTCGTACGGGTCGCTGGAAATCTTCACCGACGTCAACGTCGCGGTGGACCGCGGTTCCCGGGTGGCCATCCTCGGCCTCAACGGCGCCGGCAAGACCACCCTGCTGCGGATGCTCGGCGGGCTGATCGAGCCGGACACCGGCCAGGTCAACCCGGGGCACGGGCTGCGGCTGGGCTACTACGCCCAGGAGCACGAGACCCTGGACGTGGACCGGACCGTCCTGGATCACATGCGCAGCGCCGCCTTCGAGCAGTCCGACACCGACCTGCGCAAGATCCTCGGCGCGTTCCTCTTCTCCGGCGACGACGTGGGCAAGCCGGCCGGGGTGCTCTCGGGTGGCGAAAAGACCCGGCTGGCGCTGGCCACGCTGGTCTGCTCGGGCGCGAACGTGCTGCTGCTCGACGAGCCGACGAACAACCTCGACCCGGTCAGCCGTGAGCAGGTGCTCGACGCCATCGCCCGCTATCCCGGCGCGATCGTGCTGGTCACCCACGACCCGGGCGCGGTGCTCGCGCTCAAGCCGGACCGGGCGATCCTGCTGCCCGACGGCGACGAGGACGCCTGGAGCGACGACCTGCTCGAACTGGTCGAGCTGGCCTGACGGGTCGCACGCCCGCCGGGCGCCGGCCGGCGGGCGTGACCGGTTGTCAGCCGATCATGCCGGCCAGCCGGCCGAGCACGCCAGAGCCGATCAGGATCGCCAGACCGATGGCGATGAAGATCGCCGGAACGAGCCGGTGGCCGGCGCGTTCCACCAGCCGGATCACCCGGGGATGCCCGCCCAGCATGGCCGCCACCGCGCACCAGAGCGCGACGAGCGCCGCGAAGACCACCAGCCAGACCAGGCCGTCGACCGGGTCGAGTGCCCGGAACACCGGCACGTAGACGGCGATGTTGTCGGCCCCGTTGGCGATCGTCACGCCGGCCACGCCGAGCAGCCCGCCGACCACCGCCGTCGGCTCGTCGTCGTCCCGGCGGGCCAGCAGAGCGCGGACGCCGAGCCCGATCGGCAGCAGGCCGAGCAGTCCGGTCCACGGGTCGGGCACCACCAGCAGCCCGGCGGCGACCACCACGCTCGCCGCGATCAACGCGCCGATGCCCAGGTACTGGCCGGCGGCGATCTGCCAGGGACGGGGTCGGCCGGTGCTCCGGGCGGCCACGAAGAGCACGGTGAGCACCACCACGTCGTCGATGTTGGTGGCGGCGAACACCAGCGCCGCGCCGGCCGCGCTCCCGAGCAGATCCGTCACGCCCGGCAGGGTACGGCCCGCCGGCCCGCCCGGCGAGAGTTGATCGGAGGTCCTGGTGGCCTGTAACGGCGCTGTGCGGAACTCGAGTCGATCAAGTGGGGCCTGGTCGGCAGGGTCACTCTATCGGGAAGCTGACACTGCATAGCGTGTCGGTTGGCGAAGAGTTGATATCTGGCGCATGATCGTTCGAGGCGGTCTAATAGGTGGGACCGTATCCGAACCGCACAGTCTGGGACGTGAGGACACAGCATGGCAGCCACTGGCACAGCCACCAGCACTGAGAAGGGTCGCCGGATCGTCGGAGCCGAGCGTCAGACGCTCGCCAAGGACCTGGTAAAGCGGTACACCTCGGGTGAGAGCATCCGCGCGCTCGCGGCCTCGACCGGCCGTTCCTACGGATTCATCCACCGGGTGCTCACCGAGTCCGGGGTGCAGCTGCGCCAGCGCGGCGGTGCCCGGCGCCGCAAGAAGGCGTGACCCGCCCCCCAGCGTCGTCCATCAGCGCCACGCCCCGGGCGGACCGGTGACCGCCGGAGCCATCGGGGTGCGACTCGACTGCGACGGGCCGGTCGCGACAGTCACGTTGTGCCGGCGACGTGCTCAACGCCCAGACCCCGGCCATGTGGCGCGCGATGAGGGACTTCTCGCGGGATCTGCCGGGCGACGTGCGCGTCGTCGTGGTGCGCGGCGAGGGGCGGGCGTTCTCCGCCGGCCTCGATCTCTCGGTGGCCGGTGCCTCCGGCCCAGGTTCCTTCGCCGAACTCGCCACCCTGCCCGAGGCGGAGTGCGCGGACCGGATCGCCGCGTTCCAGGACGGCTTCACCTGGCTGCACCGGCCCGACATCATCTCCGTCGCGGCGGTGCAGGGGCACGCCATCGGCGCGGGCTTCCAACTGGCGCTCGCCTGTGACCTGCGGGTGCTGGCCGAGGACGCCAAGCTCTCCATGGCCGAGGTGACCCTCGGTCTCGTCCCCGATCTGGCCGGCACCAAGCGGCTGGTGGATCTGGTCGGCTACTCCCGCGCCCTGGAGATCTGCGCCACGGGCCGGCGGATGGACGCCGCCGAGGCCGACCGGATCGGGCTGGCCACCCTGGTGGTGCCGATCGCCGAGCTGGACGGCGCGGTGCGGGACCTCACCTCCGGGCTGCTGGCCGGCAACCCGGACGCCGTGGTGGAGATCAAGGCCCTGCTCGCCGGTGCCGCGGGCCGGTCGGCCGTCGACCAGCAGCGCGCCGAACGCGAGGCGCAGACCCGCCGGCTGCGTGATCTCGCCGGCCGGGGAGAATAGTAAGGACCGTTCGGGAAGATCCGGGTTACTGCCGAGGTTGTCGTAGCCGTCGGGAGAATTGACCCGACGGTGCGAGCTGTCCGCGACCCGGAGGTGACGAGTGTCCAACCCGATGGCCGGTGGCGGCATGGCCGGCTGGAGCATGCTCCGGTCGATGCGCAACCGGGACGAGATCTCCACCCACCGACTCAAGCGCGGCACCGCCGAGCGGATCGTCGCGTTCGCCCGGCCGTACCGGCGCGACATCATCGTCTTCCTGGTCACCGTGGTGCTGGCCGCGATCATCGGGGTGGCCACCCCGGTGCTCGCCGGCGACGTGATCAACACGATCAACCGGGGCGGCACCGAGGCCGGCGCCGTGATCGTCCGGCTCGCCCTGGTCATCGCCGGGCTGGCCCTGCTCGACGCGCTGCTCTCCCTCGCCCAGCGGTGGTACTCCGCCCGGATCGGCGAGGGCATCATCCTCGACCTGCGGACCCGGGTCTACGACCACGTCCAGCGGATGCCGCTGCAGTTCTTCACCCGCACCCAGACCGGCGCCCTGGTCAGCCGGCTCAACAACGACGTGATGGGCGCCCAGCGGGCGTTCACCTCCACCCTGTCCGGCGTGGTCAGCAACGTCATCCAGCTGGTGCTCACCGCCGGCGTGATGTTCACCCTCTCCTGGCAGATCACCACGCTCTCGCTGATCCTGCTGCCGATCTTCATCATCCCGGCCCGCCGGGTCGGCAAGCGGCTGGCCGAGATCACCCGGGAGTCGTACAACCTCGACGCCATGATGAACGCGACGATGACCGAGCGGTTCGGCGTGGCCGGGGCGCTGCTGGTCAAGCTCTTCGGCGCGCCCGAGATCGAGGCCCGCCGGTTCGCCGGTCGCGCCGAGCGGGTCCGCGACATCGGCATCCAGTCCGCCATGTACTCGCGGACGTTCTTCGTGGCGATGCTGCTGGTCGCCTCGCTGGCCCAGGCGCTCACGTACGGTCTCGGCGGGTGGCTCGCGGTCACCGGCGGGGTCAGCGCCGGCACCGTGGTGACCCTGGCCCTGCTGCTCACCCGCCTCTACGGTCCGCTGACCGCGCTCTCCAACGTCCGGGTCGACGTGATGAGCGCGCTGGTCTCCTTCGACCGGGTCTTCGAGGTGCTCGACCTGCGTCCCGGCATCGAGGAGAAGCCCGGCGCGGTGGCCGTGCCGCGCGGCAACGGCCGGGTCGAGTTCCGCGACGTCCGGTTCCGCTACCCCAGCGCCGCCGAGGTGTCGCTCGCCTCCCTGGAGGAGGTCGCCACCCTCGACCGGACGATCAACGAGCCGGTGCTCAAGGGTGTCTCGTTCGCCGTCGAGCCGGGGCAGATGATCGCCCTGGTCGGCCCGTCCGGCGCCGGCAAGTCGACGCTGTCCATGCTCATCTCCCGGATCTACGACGTCAGTGACGGCCAGGTGCTGGTCGGCGGGGTCGACGTCCGCGACGCCACCCTCGCCTCGCTGCGCGACGAGATCGGCGTGGTCACCCAGGACTCGCACCTGTTCCACGAGACGATCGCGGAGAACCTGCGCTACGCCAAGCCGGACGCCACCGACGACGAGATCTGGGCGGCGCTGGCCGGCGCGCAGGTCGCCGACCTGGTGCGCGCCCTGCCCGACGGGCTGGAGACGACGGTCGGCGAGCGGGGCTACCGCTTCTCCGGCGGCGAGAAGCAGCGCATCGCCATCGCCCGACTGCTACTCAAGGCCCCGTCGATCGTGATCCTCGACGAGGCGACCGCACACCTCGACTCCGAGTCGGAGGCGGCGGTGCAGCGGGCCCTGTCCGTGGCGCTGACCGGGCGCACCGCGCTGGTGATCGCGCACCGGCTCTCCACGGTCCGCGACGCCGACCAGATCCTGGTCCTCGACGACGGGCGGATCGTCGAGCGGGGACGGCACGACGAGCTGGTCGCGGTCGGTGGGCTCTACGCCGAGCTGTACCGGACCCAGTTCGCGGTCGCCGACTCGCCCACCCCGTACGCCCACGCGACGGGCCCGGAGCAGGTGATCACCACCATGCCGTTGGCCACGTACGTCGCCGACGAGGCCATGCCGCCCGCCGCGGCGAACTGACCCGCCCGGGTCAGGCGACCGCCCGGCCACCCCGCTCCGGACGCGGCGCCGGGCGATCAGTCCGACGTGGCCGCGGCGGCCTGCAGTTCGGCGAAGGCGACGCCCAGCGTCTCCGGGGTGAAATGGGCGTTCAGCCCGCTCGGGTTGGGCAGCACCCAGAGCCGGCCGCCGCCCAGCAGCTCCGGCTGCGGTCCGAACGCCGCCTTGGGCCGGGCGAAGCCGATCCGGTACGCGGTCACCCCGACCACCGCCACCCAGCGCGGCCGGTACCGCTCGACCTTGGCGGTCAGGATCTCCGCGCCGGCCACCAGCTCGGCGGCGGTCAGCTCGTCGGCCCGGGCGCTGGCCCGCTCCACCATGTTCGTGATGCCCAGGCCGTACCCGGGCAGGCTGTCCTGCTCACTGGGATGCAACTGCCGAGGGGTGAACCCACCCCGGTGCAGGGCCGGCCAGAACCGGTTGCCGGGCGGGCGAAGTGCCGCCCGGTGGCCGCCGACCAGAGCCCGGGGTTGATCCCGACGAAGAGCACGCGCAGCCCCGGCGCGATCACGTCCGGGATGGTCCGGTCCGCCGCGGCGGCGAGCTGCTCCCGGGTCGGCCGCGGGTGCCGACCCCCGAGCGGATCGCCCGCCGACGCGCTCCCGCTCGGGTCGCGTGGCGGCCCGCTCGCGTCGCCCTCGGGTCCGCTCCGGGTCGTCACAGCCCGCGCAGCGCGCCGCCGTCGACCGGGACGGTGACCCCGGTGAGGTAGCTCGCGGCGGGGGAGAGCACGAAGGCGGCCACCCGGCCGAACTCCGCCGGATCGCCGATCCGGCGCAGCGGGATGCCGGCCTCGGCCTCGGCCCTGGCCCGGTCCGCGTCCCCCCGTGGCGGCGAGGAGCTCACGGTTGCGGTCGGTCATGATCCGGCCGGGCAGCAGGCCGACCACCCGTACGCCCCGGGGGCCGTATTCGTCGGCGATGTCCTTGGCCACCCCGGCCAGGCCGGGACGCAGACCGTTGGAGATGCCCAGCCCGGGCACCGGTCCCCGTGCCGAGGTGGAGAGCACCAGCCCGATCGCGCCGCCGTCGGTCAGCTCGGCGGCGACCGTGCGCGCGGCGCGTACGGTGCCGAGGAAGACCGTCTCGAAGGACTCCCGCCACTGCTCGTCGTGATCTGCGAGGCGTTGCCCCGGGGCGGCCCGCCAACCGAGATCAGCGCGCCGTCCAACCGTCCGAAGTGTTCCCGGGGCGGCCCTGACCAGCCGTCCGGGCGTCTCCGGGGCGGTCAGGTCGGCGGTCAGTCCGATGGCCCGCTCCGGGCCGCCGAGCCGCTCGATCGCGGCGGCCACCCGTTCCGGGGCGCGGGACGAGATCACCACGTGGGCGCCGTCGGCCACCAGGCACTCCGCGGTGGCGAGACCCAACCCGCCGGAGGCGCCGGTCAGCACGTACACCCGGTCAGCCAGTCCGAGATCCATGCCACCGATCCTGCCGCAACCGGGGCGCCCCGCGCACGCCGGGCCGGCGGATGTGGTGGCCGCGGTTAGCGACGGGCCGGGCGGAGCAGGCGTACCCGACCGGCGAGCTGGACCGCGACGGCGCCGCCGGCCCGGCTGACGGCCGGGAGTCGGCGCGGGCGCGGTGGGCGCCGGCCATCGTATCGGCCGGCCGCCTCGCGCGCGGCCAGCTCTTCGGCGCCCAGCGGCGGCAGCGCCTGCCGGTCCCGCAGGGTGCGGGCCAGGTCCCAGCCGTCCCGTAGCGACCCGTTGGTCGGGCGGTCGACGCCCATCCGGCGAAGGTCGCCGCCCAGGCGTCACCGAACCCGGCGGCGAGCAGCGGCCAGTGCCGGGCCACGTCACCGGCCCGCTTGCGCAGCAGCGCCCGCCGCGCGGCGTCGAGC
>JAEVHO010000203.1 GCA_016802835.1 Micromonospora sp. ATA32
ACCAGCCGGTCCCAGGTCGCGGCACCCTCCGCCATCCCGGCGCAGAGCAGCACGGTGGGCTCATCGGAGCAGCCCGGCGCCACCAGCCCGCCGGGCCCGTCCACGGAACCGACCGGCGGCACTCCCGGGCCGGCGGGCCCGGCGCCGGTCAGTCCCACCGCGTGACCCGGTGCGCCACGACGGCGGTGAAGGCGAGCCAGCCGGAGAGCCCCACCAGCTGCACCCGCTGCCAGACGCCGAGCACCATGTCGGGGCGTACCGCCTCCAGCAGGGTGCCGCCGGTGCCGGCCAGCAGCACCGCCGCCGGCAGCAGCCCCCACCGGAACCAGCCGCGGGCCGGGCCGCGCAGCGCGCGGAGCAGGGCGACCACGGACAGCAGTGCGCCCGCGATCGCCAGCGAGGAGCTGACCGAGTGTGCCTCGTGCCGCACCGACAGCTCGCCGAGCCGCTCCAGCCGGGCGCACTGCGCGTCGATCGACGGCGCGCAGTCCAACGAGGCGACCCAGCCGTCCAGCGCCGTCGCCACCCCGAACAACGCCGCGCCGAGCCACCCGGTCCGGGCCCACCCGCGGGCGTCCCGGGCCAACGCGACGGAGGCCAGCGCGACCAGCAGCCCGGTCGCCGTGTCCGCCAGGCCGAAGACCAGGTGGTACGGCTGGTCCCGGGCGGCCAGCTCGCTGGCGTACCCGCCGATCGTGTCCATCTCCGGGTTGAGCAGCGGCGCGAGCAGCCAGGACGCGTAGAGCACCGCCGAGACGGCCAGCGCCGACGCGAGCAGCGGCGGACGTCGGCGCCGGGGTTCGGTCACATCGACTCGCGGACCAGCGGGAAGGGCAGCGTCTCCCGGATGGACCGGCCGGTCAGCAGCATCACCAGCCGGTCCACGCCCAGGCCGAGGCCGCCGGTCGGCGGCATGGCGTACTCCAGCGCGGTGAGGAAGTCCTCGTCCAACTCCATCGCCTCCGGGTCGCCGCCGGCCGCCCGCAGCGACTGCTCGGTCAACCGCCGTCGCTGCTCGGTCGGGTCGACCAGCTCCGAGTACGCGGTGCCCAGCTCCATCCCGAACGCCACCAGGTCCCACCGCTCGGCCAGCCGGGGATCGTCCCGGTGCTGCCGGGTCAGCGGCGAGACGTCGGTCGGGAAGTCCAGGTAGAACGTGGGCACCTCGGTACGCGCCTCGACCAGCCGCTCGTACAGCTCCAGCAGCACCGCACCGCGCTCCCAGCGCGGGTCGTACGGGATTCGCGCGGCGTCGCAGTGCTTGCGCAGGGCGGCCAGGTCGTTGTCGGCGGTGACCTCCTCGCCCAGCGCGGCGGAGACCGCCTCGTTGACCGTACGCACCGGCCACGCCCCGCCGATGTCGACCGGCTCTCCGGTGCCCGGGTGGCGGGCCACCGGGGAGCCGTGCACCGCCACCGCCGCCGCGACGATCAGCTCCCGGGCCAGCTCGCGCATGGTGTGGTAGTCCGCGTACGCCTGGTATGCCTCCAGCACGGTGAACTCCGGGTTGTGGCTGAAGTCGACACCCTCGTTGCGGAACGCCCGACCCAGCTCGTAGACCCGCTCCACCCCGCCCACGGCGAGCCGCTTGAGGTACAGCTCGGGCGCGATGCGCAGGTGCAGCCGCAGGTCGTACGCGTTGCTGTGGGTGACGAACGGGCGGGCGTTGGCGCCACCGTGCACCCGTTGCAGGATCGGCGTCTCCACCTCCAGGTAGTCCCGCCGCACCAGCGACGTACGCAGGCTGTGCAGGGTGGCGGCGCGGGCCCGGACCAGGTCCCGGGCATCGGCGTTGGTGGCCAGGTCGAGGTAGCGCTGCCGCACCCGGGCCTCCGGGTCGACCAGGCCGCGGTGCTTGTCCGGCAGCGGGCGCAGGCACTTCGCGGTCAGCCGCCAGTCGGCGACCCGGACCGAGACCTCGCCGCGCCGGGTCGCGTACACCTCTCCGGTCGCGCCGACGTGGTCGCCGATGTCGATCGTGGCACGCCAGCGGCCCAGGTCGTGTTCCAGCATCAGCTGCAGGTCACCGCTGCGTCCCGGATGGTGGCGAAGCAGACCCCGCCGTGGTCGCGTACCAGCATCACCCGGCCGGCCACCGACACGGTCTCGCCGGTCGGGGTGTCCGGGGCCAGCCCCACGTGCCGCTCCCGGACGCCCGGCAGGCGTCGGTGCGGTCGAACCCGACCGGGTACGGGTCGACGCCCGCAGCCCGCAACCGCTCCAGCTTCGCCAGGCGTACCCGGATCTGCTCGGCCTGGCGCGGCGCGGCCGGTTCGGGCGACACGGCGTGGACCGTCGCGGCGGCCGGCGGCACGAAGCCGACGCCGCCACCGGCCGGCGGTACGCCGTGCAGCGTCGCCGGCCGGCCACCGGGCAGGGCGAGAAACCCCTCGGCGAGCGCCGCCGCGATCCCCACCCGGGCGAGCTCCCGTCGCTCCGCGAAGCAGATGAACCGGGGAACCCAGTGCGGCTGGTACTTCGCGTTGGACAGGTAGAGCGACTCCAGCTGCCACCAGCGGGAGAAGAACAGCAGGGTGTGCCGCCAGAGCCGGATGATCGGCCCCGCGCCGATCCGGGCGCCCTGCTCGAAGACCGACCGGAAGACCGCGAAGTTCAGCGACACCCGCTCCACGCCGAGCCGGGGGGCCGCGGCGAGCAACGCCGCGACCAGGAACTCGGTGACGCCGTTCTCGGCGGTGCGGTCCCGACGCATCAGGTCCAGCGAGAGCCCGTCCGGGCCCCACGGGCTGAGCGACAGCAGGGCCCGCACCCGACCCGCGTCGTCCGTCGCCTCGACCAGCACGCAGTCACCGTCGGCCGGGTCGCCGAGCCGGCCGAGCGCCATCGAGAAGCCCCGCTCGTGCTCGGTGTCCCGCCAGGCGGTGGCGAGCCGCGCCAGGGCGGCCAGCTCCTCCGGCGGGATCTCCGCGTGCCGGCGGACCCGGGCGGCGTACCCGGCCCGCTCGACCCGGTGCACCGCCTGACGCACCGGGCGCATGTCCCGCCCGTCCAGGTCGAACTCCCGGGCCAGCAGGATCGCCTCGTCCCCGAGGTGCAGCACCTTCAGGCCGTGCCGGGCGTAGGCCCGGGCCCCCGCCTCGCTGGCGCCCATCACCGCCGGGGTCCAGGCGTACTCCCGGGCCTGCTCGAGCCAGGCGTCGATGGCCGGCCCCCACGCCTCCGGGTCGCCGACCGGGTCCCCGCTGGCCAGGCTGACCCCGTTGACGACCCGGTAGGTGATCGCCGCCTTGCCGCTGGCGGAGAAGATCGCCGCCTTGTCCCGGCGGGTGGCGAAGTAGCCGAGCGAGTCGCGGTCGCCGTACCGGGCGAGCAGGACCCGGATCTTCTCCTCCTCGTCGGGGTGCAGCACGGCGGCGGCCCGCTGGGACCGCAGCAGGGTGAACAGGCCGGCCACGAACGCGATCGCGCCGAACCCGCCGAGCAGCAGGTTGACCCAGCCGGGGGCCTGCCCCTGCCGGGTGACGTCGAGGCTGATCGCGCCGCCGAACACCTTCTCGATCGCGTAGCCGAGCCGGTCGAGCCAGGTCCGCAGGCTGCCAGGCACGGCGGTGAGCAGCAGGTAGCCGAGGCCGACCGAGACCGCCGCCAGCCCGAAGAACACCGCCAGGGCATGCCGGGTGCTGCCGCTGCGGACCCGGGCGTAGAACTCCCGGCGGGCGGCCCGCAGCAGGGTGAGCGCCAGCGCGGCGAAGCAGATGCCCACCCACACGCCGACCGTGTCGAGCGAGTCGAACAGCCGATCTCCGGCGTCGTCGGTGAGGTCGTTCGACCCGACGAACACCAGCAGCGCGCCGGCCAGCACGCCGACGACCAGGCTCAGCGTGAAATAGACCACCAGCACCCAGTAGGCGAGCCGCTTGCGCCGCAGCACGGCGGAGGCGAGCGTGCCGATGAAGACCGCGTACGCGAGGTTGGCCGGCGCCGGGAGCAGCAGCGTGTCGATCGTGGTACGGACCGGCTGGATGTCGGAGCGGACGGCGCTGCTGAGCGCGGCCAGGGCGCAGACGGCGGCGATGACCCCGAGCAGGGTCGCGAACGCCCGCGGCACCTGCCGGCGCCAGTCCCGACCGGCGCGTCGTGGTGCGGCGCCGTTCGTCCGCGGAGCGACGTCGTTCGACCGGGATGCGCCAGGGGACCTCACCGTCCGCGACGCGGTGATCGGGGTCACACCATCCTCCCTGCACTGCCGGTAGTCAGTTGGCAGCCGTAGCCACCGGCCGGACGGACTCAATCGTAAGGGTCCGGCGGCGTGGCACCGGTGGCCACGTTTCCGCCGATCGATACCCTGGGTTAATGGTCGGGCGACGCGCGGCGGCACCGCCGCGACCGGCAGAGACGGACGGTGATGGCGATGACCGGCCAGGTGGCGGAGGTTGCGCCGACGAGCCCGCCGGAGAGCGACCTGCTCACCGTGGGCGTCGAGGAGGAGTTTCTGCTCGTCGACCCGCACACCGGCGCCGCGGTGCCGCCGTCGACCTGGTCATGGAGCAGGTGCCGGCCGAGCTGCGCGGCCAGGTGGAGCGGGAGTTCCAGACCAGTCAGATCGAGATCGGCAGCCCGCCCGGGCTGGAGCTGCACTCGATCCGGCACTCGCTGGGGGTGCTGCGGGCCGCGCTGGCCGACGCCGCCGAGCGGGCCGGCGTACGGGTGCTCGCGATCGGCACCGGCCCGGTCGACGGCCCGGTTCCGCCGGTGGTCGACAAGCCTCGCTTCGACCAGATGATCGAACGGTTCCGGCTGCTGTCGCCGGGCCCGGGCAACAACGGCATGCACGTGCACGTCGGGGTGCCCGACCCGGACACCGGCGTGCAGGTGCTCAACCACGTCCGGCCCTGGCTGCCGACCCTGCACGCCGTCACCACGAACTCCCCGTTCGCCGGTGGCGAGGACACCGGGTACGCCAGCTGGCGCTCGGTGGAGTGGGAACACTGGCCCTCGGTGGCGCCGACACCCTGGCTGGAGTCGTACGAGCACTACCGGCGGCTGATCGGGCAGCTGATCGCGAGCGGGGTGATGCTCGACGAGGGGATGCTCTACTGGTACGCCCGGCTGTCGGCGAAGTACCCGACCGTGGAGCTGCGGATCGGTGACGTCTGTCCGTCGGTGGACGACGCGGTGCTGGTTGCCGCGCTGGTCCGCGCGCTGGTGGCGACCGCCCGGACGGACATCGCGGCGGGCCGGCCGGCGCCCCGGGCCGATCACCACCTGCTGGTCGCCGCGCACTGGCGGGCCGCCCACGACGGGCTGGAGGGCGACGGCGTCGACCTGGCCACCGGCGAGGTCCGGCCGGCGTGGGACCTGCTGGAGGCGCTCGTCGACCGGGTCCGCCCGGAGCTGGAACGGCACGGCGACCTCGCCGAGGTGACCGACCTGCTGGGCGGGCTGCGTCGGCACGGCAGCGGGGCCGCCCGGCAGCGGGCCGTCTTCGCCCGGAGCGGGCGGCTGATCGACGTGGTGGACGACGTGGCACGACAGACCCGCGGCTGATCATTTGATGACAGGATGGGGGTTGTGGCACAACGGCTGATCGTCGTGGGCGGGGACGCCGCCGGGATGGCGGCGGCCTCCCAGGCCCGACGCCGCCGGGGCCGGGCTGACCTGGAGATCGTGGCGTTCGAGCGGGGGCACTTCACGTCGTACTCGGCGTGCGGCATCCCGTACTGGATCAGCGGCGTGGTGCCGGGACGGGACCAGCTGATCGCCCGCGACCCGGCGACCTTCCGGGAGTCGTTCGACGTTGACGTCCGGCTGCGCCACGAGGTGACCGGCATCGACCTGGACCGACGCGAGGTGGTCGCCCGCGACCTGGACGGCGACCGCGAGGTCCGCGAGGGCTTCGACACCCTGGTGTACGCCGCCGGGGCGGTGCCGGTGACGCCGTCGTTCGCCCGGACGGACGCGATGGGCGTCTTCGGGATGCAGACCCTCGACGACGGCGAGGCGCTGCGCGACTGGCTGGAGAGCGAGCCGCGCCCGCGGCACGCGGTGGTGGTCGGCGGCGGCTACATCGGCGTGGAGATGGCCGAGGCGCTGATCCAGCGCGGGCTCGTGGTCACCCTGGTCGAGCGGGCCGACCAGCCGATGTCCACGGTGGACGCCGACATGGCCGAGCTGGTGGCCGAGGCGATGCGCGGGGTGGGCATCACGATCCGTACCGGCCTGGCGGTGACCGGGCTGCAGGAGCGCGACGGCCGGGTGACCGCCGTGGTCACCGCCGAGGGGCCTATTCCGGCCGACGTCGTGGTCCTGGGCCTCGGGGTACGCCCGAACACCGCGCTCGCCGAGGCGGCCGGCCTGCCACTGGGCCCGACCGGCGGGATCCGGGTGGACCGCCGGATGCGGGTGCCCGGGATGCCCGACGTCTGGGCGGCCGGCGACTGCGTGGAGAGCCTGCACCGGGTCAGCGGGATGCCGGTGCACGTGCCGCTCGGCACCCACGCCAACAAGCAGGGCCGGATCGCCGGGATCAACATCGGCGGCGGGTACGCCACCTTCCCCGGCGTGATCGGCACGGCGGTGACGAAGGTATGCGACCTGGAGGTGGGGCGAACGGGCCTGCGGGAACGGGACGCCACCGCGGCCGGCTTCGAGTTCGTCTCGGTGGTGGCCGAGTCGACGAGCCGCGCCGGCTACTACCCGGGGGCCCGACCGATGACGGTCAAGCTGATCGCCGAACGCACCAGTGGGCGGCTGCTCGGCGCGCAGATCGTCGGCCGGTCGGAGGCGGCGAAGCGGATCGACACGCTGGCGGTGGCGCTCTGGAACGGCATGACGGTGGACGAGATGACCGCCCTGGACCTGGGCTACGCCCCGCCGTACGCGCCGGTCTGGGACCCGGTGCTGGTCGCGGCCCGCAAGGCCGTCGACGCCCTGTCCGCCACCACCAACCGCCGCTGACTAGGTGCGCGAGTCCGGCCGGGCGGCTTCTACCGGACGTACGGCGACATCCGCCGGCTGCGCTGAGCCGAATCCCGGTGTACGCGCGGCCCGTCTCAGACCAGGATGTCCGGGTGAACACGGAGCTGGAGATCCCCGAAAGCCTCGGTTGGGTGCGCCGGGTGCCGGCCGGTCGGGAGTGGCTGCGGGTACTGCCGGACCGGCTGGCCGAGTGCGTCGAGCGCTGGTCGTTGCGGATCGGCCGACCCTTCCCCTACGCGATGGCCTCGCTGGCCGTGCCGGCCCAGTTGGCCGACGGCACCCCGGCCGTGCTGAAGCTCCAGTACCCGGACCGGGACAGCGAGCACGAGGCGGTGGCGCTGGGCCACTGGGCCGGCGAGGGGTCGGTCCGACTGCTCGCGCACGACCCGGAGAGACGGGCACTGCTGGTCGAGCGGTGCCGCCCCGGCGGCCCCCCTGCACGAGCTGCCGCCCGAGGCGGCGCTCGGGGTGGTCGCCGGGCTGCTCCCCCGGCTCTGGCGGCCGGCCGGTCACCCGTTCGCACCGCTGGCCGAGGAGGCGGCCGGCTGGGCGGAGCGGATGCCGGCGGAGTGGGAGCGCGCCGGCCGACCGTACGAGCGGCGGCTGCTCGACGCGGCGCTGGGCCTCCTCACCGAGCTGGCCCCGAGCCAGGGCGAGCAGGTGCTGGTCAACCAGGACCTGCACGCCGGCAACGTGCTGCGGGCGACCCGGGAACGGTGGCTGGTGATCGACCCGAAGCCGCTGGCGGGCGAGCGGGAGTTCGGCGTGGTCGCGATCGTGCGCGGCGGCGAGCTGGGTCACTTCCCCGACGCGGTCCGGTACCGACTGGACCGGCTCACCGCCGAGCTGGGGTTGGACCGGGAGCGGGTCCGGGGCTGGACGATCGTGCACACCCTGGCCTGGAGCGTCGCCGAGGGTCAGGTCTTCACCAACCAGGTCGAGGTGGTCCGCTGGCTGCTCGGGGCGGAATGACCGGGCCGGCGCGGCGAACCGACCGGCCGGAAGTGCCGGTGCCGCGACGGGCCAGTCAGGCTGACTGGCAGGTGGGGCACCAGTAGAGGTTGCGGCCAGCCAGCTTCCCCCGGCTGACCTGGCCGCCGCAGACGTGGCAGGGCACGCCGGGGCGCCGGTAGACGTACACCTCGCCGCCGTGCCGGTCGACGCGGGCCGCGCGGCCCATCGCCGCCGGCAGGTGGGCGTCGCGGACCGTGTCGATCCGGCCCCGCTCGACGGCGAGAGTCATCAGCTCCACCAGGTCGGCCCAGAGTTCCCGCCAGCCGGCCGGCGTCAGCTCCCGGCCGGGCATGGTCGGCGGCAGCCCGGCCCGGAACAATGCCTCGGTGACGAAGATCAGCCCGGTGCCGGCCACCACCGACTGGTCCAGCAGCAACGCGGCCAGCGGCGGCGAGCTGCGGGAGATCCGGGCGTACGCCCGCGCGGGATCGGCGTCCGCCCGCAGCGGATCCGGGCCGAGCCGGTCCCGGAGCGCGGCCACCTCGGGCGGGGTGAGCAGCTCGCAGGCGGTCGGGCCGCGCAGCTCGAGCCAGTGCCGGTCGCTGGCGAGCCGCAGGCGCACCTGGCCGACCGGTGGCGGCGGCTTTCCCGGGCCGTCGGTGAATTTGCCGTACAGACCAAGGTGCACGTGCAGGGTCAGCTCGGCGGCGTAGTGGTGCAACAGGTGCTTGCCGTACGCCTCGGTGCCGTCCAGGACGGTGCCGGAGAGCCGGGCCGCACCCTCGGCGAAGCGGCCCTGCGGGCTGGCGGCGTGCAACTTGTCGCCGGCGAAGAGCTCGGCGTGCCGGGCCGCCAGTCGGTGGATGGTGTGTCCCTCTGGCACGGGTGCCAAGCGTAGTCAGGCGTGGTGATTGTCTGCCGCCCCTTATTTGGCTAGTGAGATCATCTGCCATGTGGCCAACCAACTGGCGGATGCCGCGCCAGGTCGACATCGTGAGAGTGACCGGCTAGACCCGCGAGCGCGTGCGCCAGGTCCTCCGCGCCAACGGCCTCGCCTCGGACTAGCCGGATACGGCTGACGCGGTGGTACCGGCCTGAGTCGAAGATCAGCAGGCGAGGGCATCAGGGCTGGCGGATCGACGGGTGGCCGGACGGGTGCGGCTCGGCCGATCGCGCTGAAGGGCCGGCCGGGCCGGCCTACGCGGTCGCGGGTGTCGGCGACGCGTCGATTGGGTATCTCTGGGTCGTTACGGCGTGGCTGTGCCCGGCGCTTCCGAGGCCTCCACGCATTGATCAGGAGGGGTAGTGATGAGAATTCCTTCGCTGTCGCGCCGGAGCGATCCGGCGCCGACGAACGACGTGAACGGCGACGGGCGCACCGACGGAGGCGACCGGACCGGTGCAACCGGGACGGGCGACCTGCCTGTCGGGCAACCGGTGGCCACCGACCGCGGCGAGGACCAGGCGACCTACCGGAGCAGCGCCGCGGCCACCGGCGGCGAGCGGGTCTCGGACGCCGAGCGGCGGGCCGCCGAGCGGGCCGCCAC
>JAEVHO010000204.1 GCA_016802835.1 Micromonospora sp. ATA32
CGGGCGGCCGGCGCCTACCCGACAACCGGCCCAGGCCGTTTCACCGCGGCCGACGGCCGCTCCCCGGTGTACGGCTCGGACGGCCCGCTGCGTCGCTACCGCGTGGCCGTCGAGCAGGACGCCGGCCAGGACGTCGACGCGTTCGCCGCCGCCGTGGACGAGGCGCTGGCCGACCCGCGCAGCTGGGGCCGGCTCCGGCGAGCTGCGGGTGCAGCGGGTGGCCGAGGAGGCCGCCGCCGACTTCACCATCTACCTCGCCACCCCGGCCACCTCGAAACGGATGTGCGCGGACGGCGGGCTGAGCACCGAGGGCTACACCTCGTGCCGGCTGCCCGGTCGGGTGATCATCAATCTGGCCCGGTGGATGGAGGCGGTCCCGGACTACGGCGCGTCGCTGGAGGTGTACCGGATGTACGTGGTCAACCACGAGGTCGGGCACGAGTTCGGCGAGGAGCACGAGGCCTGCCCCGGGCCGGGCCGCCCGGCGCCGGTCATGCAGCAGCAGACGTACGGCCTGGCGGGCTGCCTGGCCAATCCATGGCCGTACCTGGACGGGCACCGGTACGCCGGCGACCCGGTCGACGGGGTGTGACCGCGGATATTCCCGCTCCCGCATGTCGGGCGACGTGTCCCTCCTCATGGCCGATCCCCGACCCGGCGAGTGACAATGGCGCGGTTCACCACCGCCGATCCCGGGGAGTCCACCGTGTCGTTGCCCCCGCTCGTCGAGCCCGCCGCCGAGCTGACCGTTGACGAGATCCGCCGCTACTCGCGCCACCTGATCATCCCGGACGTCGGGGTCCAGGGGCAGAAGCGGCTGAAGAACGCCCGGGTGCTCTGTGTCGGCGCCGGTGGCCTCGGCTCGCCGGCCCTGATGTACCTCGCCGCCGCCGGGGTGGGGACCCTCGGCATCATCGACTTCGACACCGTCGACGAGTCCAACCTGCAGCGCCAGATCATCCACGGGCAGTCCGACGTCGGCCGGTCCAAGGCCGAGTCCGCCGCGGCGTCGATCCGGGAGATCAACCCGCTGGTCAACGTGGAGATCCACAACACCGCGCTGGACCGGGAGAACGTGCGCGAGATCTTCGCGCAGTACGACCTGATCGTCGACGGCACCGACAACTTCGCCACCCGGTACATGGTCAACGACGCGGCGGTGCTGCTCGGCAAGCCGTACGTCTGGGGTTCGATCTACCGGTTCGACGGCCAGGCGTCGGTGTTCTGGGCCGAGCACGGCCCCTGCTACCGCTGCCTCTACCCGGAGCCCCCGCCGCCCGGCATGGTGCCGTCCTGCGCCGAGGGTGGCGTGCTCGGCGTGCTCTGCGCGTCCATCGGCTCGATCCAGGTGAACGAGGCGATCAAGCTGCTCACCGGGATCGGCGAGCCGCTGGTCGGCCGGCTGATGGTCTACGACGCCCTGGAGATGGAATACCGCAAGATCAAGGTCCGTAGGGACCCGAACTGCGCGCTCTGCGGCGAGAACCCGACGGTCACCGACCTGCTGGAGGACTACGAGGACTTCTGCGGCGCGGTCTCCGAGGAGGCGCAGGAGGCGGTGGTCGACGCGACCATCACCGCCCTGGAGCTCAAGGAGTGGCAGGACGCCGGCAAGGACATCTTCCTGGTCGACGTGCGGGAGCCCGCCGAGTACGAGATCGTCCGGATCCCCGGCGCCACGCTGATCCCGAAGGGGGAGATCATCTCGGGTGAGGCGCTGGCGAAGCTGCCGCAGGACAAGCAGATCGTGCTGCACTGCAAGTCCGGCGTCCGCTCCGCCGAGGCGCTCGCCGCGCTGAAGGCGGCCGGGTTCCGCGACGCGGTGCACCTCCAGGGTGGCGTGCTCTCGTGGATCAAGCAGGTCGACCCGGCGCTGCCCGCGTACTGAGTTGTCGGCGAAAGGGGTCCTTCCGTCGCCGGAAGGGCCCCTTCGCGTACCCCGGGGCGGGTCGCCACGCTGCCCGTCCTACCGACGCGGGAGCACGTTTTCGCCGGTAGCGTTTTCGCCGTGGTCGACTTGGACGCCGCGATCGGCTTCGTCGTGGCTCATGGGGACGCGGTGGACCGCGCGCGCCTCTCCCGGCTGCGCAACGGTACGGCGGCTGCCCCGGAGCTGATCGACATGGCCGAGACCGGGTCCGCGCCGGAGGGCGGCTGGCCGGCCGTCTGGGACGGTGGGACCGCGTCCGTCGACGCCACCTGCTTCCGTCTCTCGGAACTGGACGATCTCGGAGCGCTCGGTCGCCCGGCGGCCCGCAAGGCGCTCGACTGGCTGGCCGCCCGGCAACTGCCGGACGGCTGCTGGGAGGAGGACCCCTCGCTCGCCGCCACCGCCCCGGAGTGGGCCCGACCTGGCGACCCCGAGGCCCGGCTCTACCTGACCGCCAACGCCGGCTTCTGGCTCACCGTCGCCGGCCTCGACGCCCGCGCCGCCGGCCCGCTGGACCACCGGGTCGGTGGGCGTACGCCGGGGGTCGTGCAGGCCGCGGTCCAGGCGCTCGCCGGCCAGCTCAACCCGGACGGCAGTTGGCCGTCCTTCCTCGCCGCCGGCTGGCTGAGCGCCGCTGTCCTGCACCGACAGGACATGTTCTACGACTCCGCCCGGATCCAGGCGGTGCTCGCCGAGCGGCTGCCGGAGATGTCGCCCGCCAACGCGGCCTCGCTGGGCGCGACCCTTCGCCGGGTCGCGATCGCCGAGCAGGAGTGGACCGTCGTGTCGGCCCGCCGCCGGCTCACCGAGACCCAGCGCAGCGACGGCGGGTGGGAGAGCGACGACGGGCACCAGTTCGACGTGCACACCACGCTGGCCGCGATCCGTGCCTGCCGCTGAACGTCGGCCCCTCAGCTCCGCAGGTGGCCGTCGCCGGTGACGACGTACTTCGTCGAGGTCAGCTCGGGCAGGCCCATCGGGCCGCGGGCGTGCAGCTTCTGGGTGGAGATGCCGATCTCGGCGCCGAAGCCGAACTCGCCGCCGTCGGTGAACCGGGTCGAGGCGTTCACCATCACCGCCGCCGCGTCCACCCGGGCCACGAACTCCCGGGCCGCGCTCGTCGAGTCGGTGACGATCGCCTCGGTGTGGCCGGTGCCGTACCGCCGGATGTGGGCGACCGCCGCGTCGAGCGAGTCGACCACGGCGACCGAAATGTCGGCCGAGAGATATTCGGTGGCGAAGTCCTCCTCGGTGGCCGGCACCACGTCGGCGGAGTGGGCGGCCACCCGGAGGTCGCCGTGCACGGTGACCCCGGCCTCGGCGAAGGCGGCCAGCATCGGCGGCAGGAGGGCGTCCGCGACATCCGCGTGCACCAGCAGCGACTCGGCGGTGTTGCAGGTGGACAGCCGCTGCGTCTTGGCGTTCAGCGTGATCGCGACGGCCTTGCCGAGGTCGGCGGCGGCATCCACGTAGACGTGGCAGTTGCCCACGCCGGTCTCGATCACCGGCACGGTCGACTCCTCGACCACCGTGCGGATCAGCGAGGCGCCGCCGCGCGGGATGAGCACGTCGACCAGGCCGCGGGCCCGCATCAGCTCCTTGACCGAGTCCCGGGAGCTGGCGTCCAGCAACTGGACGGCGTCCGCCGGCAGGCCGGCGCCGGCCACCGCGTCGCGGAGCACCGCCACCAGCGCGGCGTTGGAGTGCGCGGCCGACGAGGAGCCGCGCAGCAGCGCCGCGTTGCCGGACTTGAGGCAGATGCCGGCGGCGTCCACGGTCACGTTGGGCCGGGCCTCGTAGATGATGCCGACCACCCCGAACGGCACCCGGATCTGGCGCAGCTCCAGGCCGTTGGGCAGGGTCGAGCCGCGGACCACCTCGCCGACCGGATCGGGCAGCGCGGCCATCTGGCGCAGCGCGTCGGCGATGCCGGCCACTCGCCCGGCGTCGAGGGCCAGCCGGTCCCGCACTGCCGCGCTCAGTCCCGCTTCGCGCCCGGCCGCCAGGTCCGCCTCGTTCGCGGTCAGGATCTCCGGCGTACGCGCCACCAGCGCGTCGGCCATCGCGACCAGCGCGGCGTCCTTGACCGTACGCGTCGCGACGGCCAGCGCGTTCGCCGCGTCGCGGGCCCGGCGGGCCTGCTCGGTGACACTCATCGCACACTCCTCACAGCAGTACGAGGTCGTCGCGGTGGACGACCTCCCGTTCGTACGCCGGGCCGAGCGCCGCGGCGAGCTCCCCCGTGGAGCGGCCGAGCAGCCCGGGCAGCTCCACCGCGTCGTAGTTGACCAGCCCCCTGGCGACCGGGGCGCCCTCGGCGTCCACCAGGTCCACCGGGTCCCCGGCGGTGAACGTGCCGTCCACCGCGGTGATCCCGGCGGGCAGCAGGGACTTGCGCCGCCCCACCACCGCCGCCACCGCCCCCGGGTCCAGGTGCAGCCGCCCACGCGGCGAGGTGGCGTGGGCCAGCCAGAAGAGCCGGGCCGCGGGACGCCGCCGCTCGGGGTGGAAGAAGGTGCCGACCGGCTCGCCGGCCAGCGCCGCGCCGGCCAGTCCGGCGGCGGTGAGCACCACCGGGATGCCGAAGCCGGTGGCGATCCGGGCCGCCTCGACCTTGGTGACCATGCCGCCGGTGCCGACGCCCGCCCGACCGGCGCCGCCGATGACGATGCCGGCGAGGTCCCGCTCGTTCTGCACCTCGCTGATCCGGCTGCTCTCCGGGCGGGCCGGGTCACCGGTCCAGAGGGCGTCCACGTCGGAGAGGAGCACCAGCAGCTCGGCGTGGACCAGGGCGGCCACCAGGGCGGCGAGCCGGTCGTTGTCGCCGAACCGGATCTCCTCGGTGGCCACCGTGTCGTTCTCGTTGACGATCGGCACCGCCCGCAGGTCGAGCAGCTTGCGCAGGGTCCGGTACGCGTTGCGGTAGTGCGCCCGCCGGGTGACGTCGTCGACGGTGAGCAGCACCTGCCCGACGGTCAGCCGGTGCCGGGCGAAGCTGGTCGCGTACCGGCCGATCAGCAGCCCCTGCCCGACGCTGGCGGCGGCCTGCTGGGTGGCCAGGTCGCGGGGTCGCCGGGGCAGCCCCAGCGGGGCCAGGCCGGCGGCGATCGCGCCGGAGGAGACCAGCACGACCTCCCGCCCGTCGGCGGCCAGCGCGCCCAGGGTGTCGACCAGCGCGTCGACCCGCTCGTCGTCCAGCCCACCCTGCGCCGTGGTCAGCGAGGACGATCCGATCTTGACGACGATCCGCCGGGCCGCCGTGACTGCTTCGCGCACCCGCCCATTCTGCGCGGTCCGTCCCACCGCGCCCGCCACCGTTCCCATATCGTGGCCCGTCGTGACACCTGACGAGTACGTCGAGGCGGTGCTGGAGCTGGTCGAGCGGATCCCGCCGGGGCGGGTGATGTCGTACGGGGCGGTCGCCGACGCGCTGGCCGAGCGCTCGGGGCGGGCGTCGGCGCGGCTGGTCGGCTCGATCATGGCCCGGCACGGCGGCGGGGTGCCCTGGTACCGGGTGGTGAACTCGGCCGGCGGCTGCCGCCCGGTCACGAGGTCGAGGCGCGGGCCCGGCTGCGGGCCGAGGGCTGCCCGCTACGCCCGTCCGGGGTCGACATGGCCGCCGCCAGCTGGTGGCCGGAAGAGGGGATGTGACCCCGGTCATGACGTGAGTACCGACGCGGCGGCCCGGCCGTAGAGGTCGCCAGCAGCGGCGGGGGTTGCCGCCGAACGCTGTGGTTGACTGTCCGGTGGGGGACAGGAAGGGGGCGGTCGTGCAGCTGCCGGGAGTGCTCGGCGAGCCGATCCGGTTCGTGCTGAACTGGGGCCGTCGCTACTCGCTCTGGGTCTTCAACTTCGGGCTGGCCTGCTGCGCGATCGAATTCATCGCGACCAGCATGGGCCGGCACGACTTCATCCGGCTCGGGGTGATCCCGTTCGCCCACGGCCCCCGCCAGGCCGACCTGATGGTGGTCTCCGGCACGGTCACCGACAAGATGGCTCCGGCGATCAAGCGGCTCTACGACCAGATGCCCGAACCCAAGTACGTCATTTCCTTCGGCGCCTGCTCCAACTGCGGCGGCCCCTACTGGGACTCGTACTCGGTGACCAAGGGCGTGGACCAGCTGATCCCGGTCGACGTGTACGTGCCCGGCTGCCCGCCCCGGCCGGAGGCGTTGCTGCACGGCATCCTGCGCCTGCAGGAGAAGATCGCGGCCGAGCAGTCCGGCATCGGCGGCGTCGCCCGCCCGGACCGGCTCGCCTCACCCGTGGACGCCGCTCCGGCGGGTCCGGCCGACACGCCCCCGCGTTCGGTCGAGTCGCTGACCTCGCCCCCGGTCCGCCCGCCGACCCGCTGAAAGAACCGCCGGCCGGCTGCGAGCACCGCCGGTCGAGCCGCCCGGGCCGGTCAGGACCGCTCGGTCGGACGAGAGCCCCGGTGGCCGACGGGGACTAGCCTGCGGACCATGACCGAAGCCGCGGACCAGCGTTCCGCCCACATCATCGACGTCCTCACCGAGGAGTTCGGTACGTCGATGGCGCTCGACCCGGCGGCGTTCCGCCGCAAGTTCCGCAAGATGGCCGCCTCGCCGTTCGCCTTCTACCGGGGCAGCGCCTCGCTCTTCTACGCCGACCAGCTCGGCGACTTCGCCGACGACCGCTTCCTGGACGACCGGACCAGCCGGGTGTGGATCCACGGTGATCTGCACGCGGAGAACTTCGGCACGTACATGAACGCCTCGGGGCAGCTGGTGTTCAACGTCAACGACTTCGACGAGGCGTACGTCGGCCCGTTCTCCTGGGACCTGAAGCGCTTCGCGGCCAGCGTGGCGCTGCTCGGCTACGCCAAGGCGCTCTCCGACCAGGCGATCAGCGGCCTGGTCACCGGCTTCGCCCGGTCGTACCTGACCGAGCTGCGGGCGATCGCGGCCGGCGGCGACGACGCGATCGGCTCGATCACCCTGGACAACGCCGACGGGGTGCTGCGCCGGGTGCTGCAGCAGGCCCGGCTGAACACCCGGGTCGACCTGCTCGCCGAGCAGACCACCATCGACAACTACGAGCGCCGGTTCTCCGTCGGCGACGGGGTCTTCGAGATCGACGGGGACACCCGGGAGAAGGTCTGCGCGGCCTTCCACGACTACCTGGGCACGCTGCCCGAGGGCACCGCCCGGCTGCGGCCGGTGGAGGCCCGGATCAAGGACGTGGTGCTGCGCAAGGGGGTCGGCATCGGCTCGGCCGGGCTGCCGTCGTACAACCTGCTGCTCGAGGGGCACACCCAGGCGCTGGAGAACGACGTCGTCATCTACATGAAGCAGGCGCAGGTGCCGGCCGTCGCCCGGCACATCCACGACGAGCGGGTACGCGGTTACTTCCGGCACCAGGGCCACCGGACGGCCGAGTCGCAGCGGGCGTTGCAGGCGCACGCCGACCCGTGGCTGGGCTTCACCGAGCTGGACGGGGTCGGGCAGCTGGTCGCGGAGGTCTCCCCGTACGCGGCCGACCTCGACTGGGCCGACGTCAACGAGCCGGAGGATCTGGCCGGGGTGCTCACCGACCTGGGTCGGGCGGTGGCCCGGATGCACTCGGTGGCCGACGACGAGTCGAGCCACGACCTGGTCGACTACTCCACCGAGGAGGCGATCGTGGCGGCGGTGGCCACCGACGAGGAGGGCTTCATCGCCCACCTGGTCGACTTCGCGCACGCGTACGGGCTGCAGGCCCGGGAGGACCACCAGCTCTTCGTGGACCTGTTCCGCAACGGCAGGCTGCCCGGCCTCTGATCCGCGACCCGCCGGCCGTTCACGCCGTGAAGTCGAGCACCACCTTGATGTCGTTCGGTCCGGGGGTGTACGCCTCGGCGTACGCCCCCACCGGTACCCGCCGGGTGATCAGCGAGTTCAGCCAGGACTGGTCGGCCCGGGCGAGCGCCTCGGCGGCCTGGTCCCAGTGCCGTCGGTTGGCGTTGACCGAGCCGAAGACCACGTTGTTCTCCAGCACCAGGGCCCGGTTGAGCGCGCCCGCGTCGAAGTCGATGGTGCGGCCGCCGCTGGACACCCCGGTCAGGCAGACGATGCCGGTCGGCGCGGCCTTGCACATCGCGTCGAGCACCACGACCGGCGCGCCGGTGCACTCCACCACCACGTCCGGCTCGAAGTCCAGCTCGGCCACCGGCGAGCTGTGGTACGTCGCGCCGAGCGCCCGGACCAGGTCCGGCTTCGGCCCCTCGGTGGCCCGGTCCAGCACGTGCACCGACAACTCACGCTGGGTGGCGAGCAGCGCGGCCAGCAGTCCGATCGGCCCGGCCCCGGTGACCAGCACGGTCTGCGGCTTCCACTCGGCGCGGCGACCGATCCGCTCGATGTGGTCCCAGGCCTTCGCCACCACGCTGGTCGGTTCCAGCAGCATTCCCACCGGGGCGAGGACCGGGTCCAGGCCGACGGCGAACTTGGGCTGTACCCGCCATCGGTCCCGGGCGAACCCGGACAGCGCCTTGATGCCGTGCTCGGTGTACTGCCCGTTGCGGCACATGTCCCACTCGCCCACCGCGCAGTTCGCGCAGGGCAGCGGGTCGGGGTGCCGGACGATGCCGGCCACCAGGTCGCCGGCCTGCAGGGTGCCGGTGGGGTCCTCCAGCACCCGGCCCAGCGACTCGTGGCCCAGCACGAGCCGTTCCTGGCCGGGTGGTGCCTCCCCGTAGGCACCGGCGATGATCTCCTGGTCGGTGCCGCAGATGCCCACCGCCAGCGCCTCGACCAGGATCGCGCCCTCCTCGGAGGCCGGTTCGGGCCACTCCTCGGTCAGTCGCAGCGAGTCGGGGACCCGAGGAGACACAGTCACAGCGCGCACGCTGTTCATCCTTCCCCTCCCGGCGCCCGCCCGCCCGGCAAAGCGACCAGATCCCCCGGCGGGGGCGCGGGCGGCCCGACCCGCTTGCGGGCCGCCGGCCCTAGGATCAGCGGCATGACTCCGGAAGAGGTCGGCCAGCGGGCGGTCGCGCTGCTCGCGCCCGTGGAGGTCACCGCGGCGGTCTCAGGCGGTCAGGGGTACGCCCGGGCGACCGTCGACGTACCCCCGGCGAGCTGGCGGGACGCGCTGCGCGCGGCGCGGGACGACGCGGACCTGGGCTGCGACTTCTTCGACTGGCTCTCCGCGGTCGACGAGCTGGCCGGCGGGTTCGACGTGGTGGCCCACCTCTGGTCGATCCGCCACCGGCACGGGCTGCTGCTACGCACCCGGGTGCTCCGCGAGACGCCCACCGTGGCGTCGGTGGTGGATCTCTATCCCGGGGCGGCCTGGCACGAGCGCGAGACGTACGAGATGTTCGGCATCGGCTTCGACGGCCACGGCGAGCTGAAGCCGCTGCTGCTGCCGCCGGAGTTCGAGGGGCACCCGTTGCGCAAGGAGTTCGTGCTCGCCTCCCGGGTGGCCAAGCCGTGGCCGGGCGCGAAGGAGCCGGGGGAGTCCGAGGCCGGCGGCGGGCGTCGTCCGATCCGGCCGCCGGG
>JAEVHO010000205.1 GCA_016802835.1 Micromonospora sp. ATA32
GGGCGCGGGGCGGCGCACTGGGCGGCCGGGGGGGCCCCTGCCGTCGACCGGTTGTCCCGGTTGAGCAGCAGCGCCCCGCCGATCAGGATCGCCGCGCCGAGCAGGACCGCGCGGAAGGCGTCGGTGACGATGTAGCCGAAGCTCACCGCCACCAGGATGCTCAGCACGATCACCGTGACCGGGGACATGCTGGACCGGCCCCGACCGAGCATCGACTCGACCGGTGAGGCGCTGTCCCCCTCGCCCGGAATGATCAGCCAGGCGGCGACGTACACCAGGATGCCGACGCCGCCGAAGAAGCCGAGCACGGCGAGGAGCACCCGCCAGAGCACCGGGTCCGTGTTGGTGGCTCGGCCGATCGCCGCGCAGACGCCGGCCAGGTACCGGCCCTCACGCGGGCGGACCAGGCCGTACCGCGAGGTGAACCCGGCGCCGCCGGATGGTGGCGGCGCAGCCGTGGCGTACCCGCCCGGTGGTGGCGGTGGTGGTGGCGGTGGTGCGTCGTCGCCCCCCGTGGGCGACGCCGACCACGTCGGTCGGGGCCGCCGCACCGGACCAGGTCGGGCCCAGATCGGTCGGCGGTGGCGGTGCTGGTGGCCCGCCCTGGGGTGTCGGCCCGGGACGGGGCGACGGGGCAGCTTCCTCGGTCATGCTTCGATCCTGCTGCTCGGGCCGCCCGAACGTCCTCAGGACCCGACCCTGACCCCACCCTGAGATCCGCGCGGCCGGAATGTCGGGGGCGTCCCCGTGGTCGGGGGGGCGCCACCGCATGTGACGATCGGTGCGAGGCCCGGCTCCGACCGCCGCCCGACCCACCCCGCCCGTGACCAGGGAGCCTCCCATCACCACCGTTACCCAGCCACCTCGTCTCTACCGTGCGCCCGAGCACCGGATGGCCGCCGGCGTGGCCGCCGGCATTGCCGACCATCTCGGCATCTCGGTGCTGCGGGTGCGGGTCGCCTTCATGGTGCTGCTCGGTCTCAGCGGCCTGGGCCTGCTGCTGTATGCGGCCTTCTGGGCGGTGGTCCCGCTGCGCCCGGGGGACAGCGCCGTCCCGCCCCGCCGGGACATCGCCCAACTGCTGCCGTTCGTGGCGATCGGGCTCGGCGTGCTGCTGGTCCAGGTGATGGTCTTCGACTCGGTCGGCGCCGCCGGCACCGCCGGCTGGCTGGTGGCGATCATCGCGGTCGGGGCCGGCGTGATCTGGCACCAGTCCGCGCCGGAACGTCGCCGGCAGTGGGGCGAGTCGCTGCCGGTGCCGTGGCTGGGCGCGGTGGTCGAGGAGAGCGACCGGCGGGCGTTCGTGCTCCGGTTCATCGGCGGCGGGGTGCTGGTCGCGGTCGGCATCATCGGCGTGGCGGCGGTCTACTCGCCGGCGCAGAACTTCGACGCCGTGGTCAACGGCGTGATCTTCGCGCTGGTCGGCCTGGCCGGGGTCGGTGTGGTGGCGGCGCCGGTGCTCTGGCGGACGTACAACCAGCTCCGCTCGGAGCGCGAGGGGCGGATCCGCGAGCAGGAACGCGCCGAGCTGGCCGCGATGGTGCACGACCAGGTGCTGCACACCCTGGCGCTGATCCAGCGCAACGCGACCGACGTCAAGACGTCCAGCGGCTGGCCCGGGGTCAGGAAAGGTCCCTGCGCAACTGGCTCTACAAGCCGACCGCCTCGCCGACCGAACGCTTCGCCGCGCCTTGGAGCAGGCGGCCGCCGAGGTGGAGGACACGTTCGCGATCACCGTCGAGACGGTGGTGGTCGGCGACCGGGAGACCGACGAACGGGTGGGCGCGCTGGTCGCGGCGGCCCGGGAGGCCCTGGTCAACGCGGCCCGCCACGCCGAGGTGCAGACGGTCTCCCTCTACGCCGAGGTGGAGCCCGATCAGGTCAGCGTCTACGTCCGGGACCGGGGCAAGGGCTTCGACCCCGATACCGTGGGGGATCACCGGCACGGCGTCCGGGGCTCGATCGTCGGGCGGATGAAGCGGCACGGCGGCCGGGCGGAGATCCGTTCCGGGCCGGGGGAGGGGACCGAGGTCCGGTTGATCCTGCCGATCACCCGGGATTCGTCCACAGCGGAAAGGGACAGATGACATGGCTGAGCAGTCGATGGAACCGGTCGAGGGCGGGCCCGCCCGATCCGAGCGGCTCCGGGTGTTCCTCGTCGACGACCACGCCATGTTCCGGGCGGGGGTCCGCGCCGAGCTGGGCGCCCACGTCGAGGTGGTCGGTGAGGCGAGCACGGTGGCCGAGGCGGTCAACCGGATCGCGGCGACCCAGCCGGACGTGGTGCTGCTCGACGTGCACATGCCCGACGGTGGAGGCCGGGCGGTGCTGGACGCGATGCGGCGTACCCACCCGCAGGTGCGGTTCCTGGCGCTGAGCGTGTCGGACGCGGCCGAGGACGTGATCGGCCTGATCCGGGCGGGCGCCCGGGGCTACGTGACCAAGACGATCTCCCCGGACGAGTTGACCGCCGCGATCCGCCGGGTGGCGGACGGCGACGCCGTGTTCAGCCCCCGGCTGGCCGGGTTCGTGCTGGACGCCTTCGCGGCCCGCCCCGATGCGCCGGTCGCCGACCCGGAGCTGGACCAGCTGACCAACCGGGAGCGGGAGGTGCTCCGCCTGCTCGCCCGGGGGTACGCCTACAAGGAAATCGCCAAGGAGCTGTTCATCTCGATCAAGACGGTCGAGACGCACGTGTCGAACGTGCTGCGCAAGCTCCAGATGTCGAACCGGTACGAACTGTCCCGGTGGGCGGCCGATCGCCGCCTGGTGTGATCGATTCCTCTTCCCCGTCACGCGCGGTCGCCCTGCTGGTGGTCCGTCGTCGGAAGGTCCGCTTCACCGCGTGACCGTCGAGCGTCCGGCCCCGGCACCCGCCCAGCGCGGTGCCGGGGCCGCGCCCTTTCCCGTCACTCGGTGCGGAGCACGGTGAACGCCTCGGCCAGCCGGCCGGAGGGCAGCCCGGCGTTGTCGGCGACGGTGGTGAGCCGGTCACGTACCCAGGTCTCCAGGTCCAGGTGCGCGGTCTGCGACCGGTGCGCCCGCATCGCGGCGACCTTGCGATCGACGTGCGCGGTGACGTCGATCGCGTGGTCCGGCCCGGGGCCGCCGGCGTACCAGACCTCTCGGACGACCCACGGCTCCAGGCCGTCGGCGAGCAGTTCGGGGTACGCGAACGGGTTGCGCGCGTCCGGGTAGATCGCGCAGGTGGTCGCCTCGCCCACGGCCAGGTGGTCGGGATGGCTCGGTCCGGCGAGGTGTTCCCAGCGCCGCAGCGGCGAGCTGGTGAGCACCCGGTCCGGGCGGAACCGCCGGATCACCGCGGTGATCTCCCGGCGCAGGCCCAGGGTCGGTGCGATGGCCCCGTCGGTCCAGCCGTCGAGGAATTCGACCTGGCGTACCCCGACGGCCGCCGCGGCGGCCCGCTGCTCCTCCTCGCGCAGCCGGGGCATCTCCTCGCGCGGGGTGTCGCCGAATCCGCCCGCGTCACCGCGGCTGACGAGCAGGTACGCCACCTCGACGCCCTCCTCCACCCAGCCGGCGACGGTGCCCGCACAGCCGAAGTCGACATCATCCGGATGGGCAAATACGGCCAGCGCGCGGCGGACGTCGGAGAGCACGGGAGCGGACGCGGGGAAGCTCACAAGACCCCACCCTACGCGCGGCGCGATGTGGCGTTGAACCGTGTCTTACCTGCTCAGAGCGGTACGAGCGGCATACTTTATGATCTTTTTTCAAGTATCGGCAACGTGGCAAGCAACTAACGGCTTGATAACGGCACCTTCACGTAATGGGCCGGTGGGTGTCACAGTGGCAGCACCTCACCCCTGGTGTGAGGCACCCCGTCCGGCCCGCTGACCACGACGTCGCTGATCGCAGCGGTTCGTGGCCGTCGGGCCTGCGCGGTGCCGAGCACGGCGGGGCGCGGTAGCCCGGCGGATCGGTACATCAGGGGTGTCCCGATTTCTCTGCGGTAGACCGGCGACCAGCGGTTCGGGGTCGGCGGTCGTGTCACCCCCCATGACGTGCGTGAAACCCACGACGGAACCAGGCCAGAAAGAGGAGGCCCCTCAGTATGAGAGTCTCGAAGCGGGCGAGCGCGGTCGCGCTGGGCGCGGCAGTCGCGCTCATCGCGTCCGGTTGCTCCAGCAGCGACAGCGGCGGCGGCAACGCCGGCGCCAGCAGCGACGGCGCCATCACCATCGACGGCACCCAGCCGGAGAACCCGCTGGTTCCGGCGAACACCACCGAGACCGGTGGCGGCAAGATCGTCGACTGGCTGTTCACCGGCCTGGTCGAGTACCCGAACAACGGTGGGGCCCCGCAGAACGCCCTGGCCGAGTCGATCGACACGACCGACTCCAAGGTTTACAAGATCAAGATCAAGAAGGACACGAAGTTCCACGACGGCACCGTCGTCAAGGCCAAGAACTTCGTGGACGCCTGGAACTGGGGCGCGTACTCGCCGAACGGGGCGCAGAACTCCAGCTTCTTCGCCGACATCCAGGGCTTCGCGGACGTCAACACCACCGACCCGGACGAGGACGGCCCGAAGAAGGCCCCGACGCCCAAGGTCAAGGAGATGTCCGGCCTCAAGGTCGTCGACGACTGGAACTTCGAGGTCACGCTCAACGCGCCGACCGCCGTGTTCCCGACCAAGCTCGGCTACAGCACCTTCATGCCGCTGCCGGACGCGTTCTTCGCCGGGAAGCCGGAGGAGTTCGGCAAGAAGCCGATCGGTAACGGCCCGGTGAAGTTCGTGTCGTGGGAAGACGACGTCATGATCAAGCTGACGCGCTTCGACGACTACCAGCTGCGCGACAAGATGAAGATCAAGGACGTCAACGTCAAGATCTACCAGGACGACACGGCGGCCTACAACGACCTGGTCTCCGGCAACCTGGACTTCCAGCAGCAGGTTCCGGTCTCCTCGCTCGCCGGTGACAAGTGGAAGGCCGACCTGGGCGACCGGGCAATCGCCTCCACCACGCCGTCGACCGGCATCATCGCCTTCCCGATCTACGACAAGCGCTTCACCAACAAGAAGCTGCGCAAGGCGATCTCGCTCTCCATCAACCGGCAGGAGATCACCGACAAGATCTTCTTCGGTAACCGCAAGCCGGCCGACAGCTGGGCCAACCCGCTGACCCCGGGCGCCAAGCCGGGCAACTGCACCGCCTGCGCGTTCAACGTGGACGAGGCCAAGAAGCTGCTCGCCGAGGCCGGCGGCTTCACCGGCAAGCTGACCCTGTCCTACAACGCGGACGCCAGCCACAAGGAGTGGATGGAGGCCGTCGCGCAGCAGATCAAGACCAACCTCGGCATCGACGCCGTCGCCACCGGTGTGCCGACCTTCGCGGTCTTCCGGCAGAACATCAACGCCCACAAGATGACGGGCATGTACCGCGCCGGCTGGCAGCAGGACTACCCGGACGTCGAGAACTGGGTCAACCCGCTCTACGTCACCGGTGGTTCCTCGAACGACGGTCTGTACAGCAACCCGCAGGTCGACGCCCTGGCCAAGGAGGCCACTCGGCGCCGAGCATCGACGCCTCGCACGAGAAGTTCGCTCAGGCTGTCGCCCTGATCGACGATGACGTGCCGACGGTGCCGATCTACTTCGGTGGCCAGCAGTCCGGCCACTCGGAGAAGATCAAGAAGATGGAGCTCAGCAACGTCGGTGAACTCGACATCACCTCGGTCGAGCTCTGATCCGAACGGTCTGACCCCGGGTCGCTCACCTACCGGTGGGCCCGACCCGGGCCGTTCCGCGAGAGGGTGTTACAACATTCTCTCGCCACGATGTCGCCATCCGTGTCGGCCGCCCGACGCGCCCCCTGTCTGGAGGACCACCCCATGGGCCGTTATCTCTTGAGACGGCTGCTGCAACTGATCCCGGTCTTCATCGGGACGACCTTCCTGATCTACTGGCTCGTCTGGTCCGTTCCGGGAGACCCGTTCGCCGGCAAGTGCGGCGACCGCGGCTGCCCGGACAACTTCCGCGAGGTCATGACCGCGAAGTACCACCTGAACGAGTCGATCTGGGTGCAGTACGCCAGCTACATGAAGAATCTCTTCCAGGGTGACTTCGGGATCACGTTCAGCGGTCGATCGATCAACGACATCATCGTCACGTCGTACCCGAACACGCTGAAGCTGGCGGTGGTGGCCCTGACCATCGAGGCGGTGATCGGCCTCAGCGCCGGCGTGCTGTCCGGCCTGCGCCGTAACGGCTTCCTGGACAACCTGGTCCTGGTCTCCACGCTCTTCCTGATCGCGCTGCCGGTGTTCGTCGTCGGCTTCGTGCTCCAGTGGCTGTTCGGCGTCAAGTGGGGCATCGTGACCCCGACCGTGTCCAACGAGATGCGGTTCACCGAGCTGATCCTCCCCGGCTTCGTGCTCGGCAGCGCCTCGATGGCGTACATCGCCCGGGTGGCCCGGACGAGCATCGCGGAGAACCGTCGCGCCGACTACGTCCGCACCGCGATCGCCAAGGGCCTGCCGATGCGCCGGGTGGTGGGCGTGCACCTGCTGCGCAACTCGCTGATCCCGGTGGTGACCCTGCTCGGCACCGACCTCGGCGCGCTGATGGGTGGCGCGATCATCACCGAGGGCATCTTCGGGATCAACGGGATCGGCCGCCAGGTCCTCCGGGCGATCGTCACCAAGGAGAGCGCTACGGTTGTCTCCATCGTGGTCGTCCTGGTGGTCGTCTATCTCCTGATGAACCTGCTGGTGGACCTGCTCTACGCCGCCCTGGACCCGAGGATCCGCTATGAGTGAGCGCAGCGAACGAATCATCATTGCAGCGTGCGCAGGCACTCGTGCCCGCGCCGAGCGGAGCGAGGTGCAGGCATGAGTGACCCGAGTGCCGCATCGATTGTCAGCACCCCCCGTCCGGAGCAGCCGACCGAGATCGGCGCTCCGACCAACGCGGGCCTGCCGGAGAACGCCCGCAAGGAGAAGCCGCGCGGCCTGCTCGGCGACGCCTGGCGCGACCTGCGCCGCAAGCCGCTGTTCTGGATCTCCGCGACGTTCATCCTGCTCTTCGTGGTGATGGCCGCCTTCCCGTCGCTGTTCACCTCGGGTGACTCGGTCAACGGCACGCTGTCGCGCAGCCGCGTGGAGCCGTCCTCGGACGCCTGGTTCGGCTACGACGTGCAGGGTCGGGACGTCTTCGCCCGGACGATCTACGGCGCCCGCGCCTCGATCCTGGTGGCGCTGCTCTCGACGGTCGGCACGCTGGTCATCGGCGGTGCCATGGGCATCATCGCGGGCTACCGCGGTGGCTGGGTGGACGGCCTGCTCTCCCGGATCGCCGACATCTTCTTCGGCCTGCCGTTCGTGCTCGGTGCCATCGTCATCCTGACCACCTTCAACGGGTCCGGGACGGACAACAACGAGTGGCAGATCATGGGGCTGGTCATCGTGTCCCTGGTCGTGCTGAGCTGGCCGGTCGTGATGCGGCTGATGCGCTCCTCGGTGCTGGCCACCAAGGAGGCCGACTACATCGTGGCGGCCCGGGCGCTCGGCGCCGGCACCGGTCGGATCATCCTCAAGCACCTGCTGCCGAACTGCCTCGCGCCGCTGCTGGTCTACGGGACGATCATGGTTGGCTCCTTCATCGGCGCCGAGGCCACGCTGTCGTTCCTGGGCATCGGGCTGAAGACCCCCGTGGTTTCCTGGGGCATCATGATCAGCGAAGCGCAGAACTACATCCGGGTTTCGCCCTTCCTGCTCTTCTTCCCCGCCGCGTTCCTCGTCACCGCCGTGCTCAGCTTCGTGATGCTCGGCGAGGCGGTCCGCGAGGCCCTCGATCCGAAACTCCGCTAGGGGAGATTGAGTTGT
Organism: Micromonospora sp. ATA32; assembly: GCA_016802835.1. Lineage (GTDB taxonomy): Bacteria > Actinomycetota > Actinomycetes > Mycobacteriales > Micromonosporaceae > Micromonospora. The sequence goes on from JAEVHO010000205.1 coordinate 7,849, forward strand.
CCGACATTCTCGTGTCCGAGCAGTCAGCACCGGGCGCCGACGGATCCGGTCGCCCCTCGGGCCGGCTGCTCGAGGTGGACGACCTGCGGGTCGAGTTCCGCACCCGGGACGGCGTCGCCAAGGTCATCAACGGGGTCACGTACCACGTCGACGCGGGGGAGACCCTCGCCGTGCTCGGCGAGTCCGGCTCCGGCAAGAGCGTCACCGCACAGGCCATCATGGGTATCCTCGACACGCCGCCCGGCTTCGTCACCGGGGGCCAGGTCCGCTTCCACGGCAAGGACATGCTCACCATGTCGGCCGAGGAGCGGCGCCGCATCCGCGGCGAGGGCATCGCGATGATCTTCCAGGACGCGCTCTCCGCGCTGAACCCGGTCTTCACCGTAGGCTTCCAGATCGCCGAGCAGTTCCGGATCCGGCGCGGCATCGGCCGCGCCGAGGCCAAGAAGCGCGCGATCGAGATGCTCGACCAGGTCAAGATCCCGAACGCCAAGGACCGGTTCAGCAACTACCCGCACCAGTTCTCCGGGGGCATGCGGCAGCGCGCGATGATCGCGATGTCGCTGGCGCTCGACCCGGAGGTGCTGATCGCGGACGAGCCCACCACCGCGCTGGACGTGACGGTGCAGGCCCAGATCATGGATCTGCTCGCGGAGCTCCAGCGGGAGCGGCAGATGGGCATGATCCTGATCACCCACGACCTCGGCGTGGTCGCCGACGTCGCGGACCGGATCGCCGTCATGTACGCCGGCCGGATCGTCGAGCAAGCCGACGTGTACGACCTGTACGCCAAGCCGGCGCACCCGTACACCCTCGGCCTGCTCGACTCGATCCCGCGGATGGACGAGAAGGGGCAGCAGCTCCGGACCATCAAGGGGCTCCCGCCGAACCTGATGAACATCCCGCCGGGCTGCCCGTTCAACCCGCGCTGCCCCATGGCGCAGCCGGTGTGCCGGGAGAAGCTGCCCCCGCTGCTGCAGATCGGCAGCGGTCGGTCCAGCGCCTGCCACTTCGCCGAGGAGCTGGTCAACCGTGACTGAGAACATCATCGAGGTACGCGACCTGGTCAAGCACTACCCCGTCACCCGCGGTGTGGTGTTCAAGAAGACCATCGGTCACGTCAAGGCCGTCGACGGCGTCTCGTTCGAGCTGAAGGCCGGCGAGACCCTGGGCGTGGTGGGCGAGTCCGGATGTGGCAAGTCGACGCTGGCCCGGGTCCTGATGAACCTGGAGAAGCCGACCGCCGGCAGCGTGCTCTACAAGGGGCAGGACATCTCCAAGCTGTCCGGCGGGGCGCTGCGGCGGCTGCGCCGGCAGATCCAGCTGGTGATGCAGGACCCGTACACCTCGCTGAACCCGCGGATGACGGTCGGTGACCTGATCGGCGAGCCGTTCGAGATCCACCCCGAGGTGGCCCCGAAGGCCAGCCGGCGGGACAAGGTCAAGGAACTGCTCGACCTGGTCGGCCTGAACCCTGAGCACATCAACCGGTACCCGCACCAGTTCTCCGGTGGTCAGCGGCAGCGCATCGGCATCGCCCGGGCGCTCGCCCTGCGGCCGGAGGTCATCGTCTGC
>JAEVHO010000206.1 GCA_016802835.1 Micromonospora sp. ATA32
GTGCTGCGCCGGTTGGCCGGCCGCACGTTCAGCCCGGACGGGTCCGTCGCGTTGCCGTCCGGCGCCGGGCTGCCGGCCGGGCGGACGCGGTCGCCACCATCGAGCAGGCGGTGCTCGGGCACAACGCGCTGGCCGGCGCGGGCAAGCTGGTCGCCGCGTACCCGGAGGCGGCGGTGCCCTCGCTCGACCTGCCGTACGTCGTGCTGCCCGGCGCGCGCGACGCGGTCCGCGTGGCCGCCGCCGGGTTCCTGTCCGAGCTGCTGACCCTCGAGTCGCGCGGGGTGCTGAGCGAGTACGGCTTCCGGACCGCCGCGGGCTTCCCGCCGGCCATGCCGAAGGACCGCCGGCTGCGCGCCGACGAGCGGGAGCCGGTGCCGCTGCCGGACGAGGAGACGGTCACCGAGGTGCTCACCGGCTGGAGCGGGGTGCAGCGCAGCGCCCGGATCCTCACCGTGCTGGACATCTCCGGCTCGATGTCCGCCCGGGTGCCCGGCACCGACCAGACCCGGCTGGGCGCGACGCTTCAGGCGGCCCGGGAGGGCGCCGGCCTGCTGCTGGACAACAGCGAGCTCGGGATCTGGGTGTTCTCGACAAAGGTCGACGGTGAGCGGGACTACCGGGAGATCCTGCCGGTCGGGCCGCTGCGGGCACAGCGGGCGACGCTGGCCGCCCGGCTGGCCGCCGTACGGGTCAAGGCGAAGGGCGGGACCGGCCTGTACGACACGACGCTGGCCGCGTACCGGGACGCCCGGCGGCACTGGACGCCCGGCCGGATCAACCTGGTGTTGATCATGACGGACGGGCAGAACGAGGACGCGGACAGCATCGGCCGGGAGGAGTTCCTCGCCGAACTCGCCGCGCTGCAGGACCCGCGCCGCCCGCTGCCGATCGTCTTCATCGGGCTGGGCCGGGACGTCGACCCGGGCGAGCTGACCGCGATCGCGAAGACCACCGGCGGGCAGGTGTTCCGTACCGAACAGCCGGGCGGGATGCGACGGATCTTCTTCGCCGCGCTCGCCAAACTGAGCTGCCTGCCGCCGGAGTGCCGCCAGTGACCACCCGGCTGGTCCGGGCGGTCCGCGCCGCGCCCGGCACCGTGTTCTCGGTGCTCCTGCTCGTCGCGATCGCGTTCGGGCAGCGCCCCGGGCAGGTCACCTTCGACACCAAGCTCGACCTGGCCGCGAACCCGATCCACTTCCTGGCCCGGGCGCTGCACCTGTGGAACCCCGAGGCGACCTCGGGCGAGCTGCAGAACCAGGCGTACGGCTACCTGTTCCCGATGGGCCCTTTCTTCGCCGCCGGCCAGCTGCTCGGCCTACCGCCGTGGATCACCCAGCGGCTCTGGTGCGCGCTGCTGTTCTGCGCCGCGTTCTACGGTCTGCTCCGGCTGGCCCGGGCGCTGCGGATCGGCACGGAGCCGACCCGGTACGCGGCCGCGCTCGGCTACGCCCTGGCCCCCCGGATGCTCACCGAGGTCGGCGCGCTCTCCTCGGAGATGCTCTCGGCCGCGCTGCTGCCGTGGGTGCTGCTGCCGCTGGTGAACGCCCGCCGGATCGGCTCGCCCCGCCGGCCGCCGCGCTCTCCGGCCTGGCCGTGTTCTGCATGGGCGGGATCAACGCGGCGGTCGTGCTGCTGGCCCTCCTGCTGCCGAGCGTCTGGCTGCTCACCCGCCGGTGGGACCGCGCGCACCTGCGGCTGGTGGCCTGGTGGTGCCTCTCGGTCGCCGCGGCGTGCCTCTGGTGGATCGTGCCGCTGCTGCTGCTCGGCCAGTACAGCCTGCCGTTCCTGGACTACATCGAGTCGTCCACCACGACCACCGCGGTCGCCTCGCTCTTCCAGGCGGTACGCGGCACGAACCAGTGGGTCGCCTACATCGTTCAGGGCGACCCGTGGTGGCCGGCCGGCTGGTTGTTGATCGACAATCCGGCGCTGATGGCGCTCACCGCGGTGGTGGCGCTGATCGGCCTGGCCGGGCTGGCCGGTAACCTGCTGCCGGAGCGCCGCTTCCTGGTCCTCGGCTTCCTCGCCGGGCTGACCCTGCTGACCATGGGCTACGTCGGCAGCCTGGACAGCCCGCTCTCCGAGCAGGTCCGGAACCTGCTGGACGGGCCGCTGGCGCCGTTGCGCAACGTGCACAAGCTGGAACCGGTGCTGCGGCTGCCGCTGATGCTCGGCTTCGCGCACGGCGTCGACGCGGTCACCGCGCGGCTGCATACCTCCGCGGTCCGGCGGGGACGTGCGGTCCGGCTGCGTCCGCTGGTGTTCGTACCGGTCTTCCTGCTCGTGCTGGCTCTGCCGCGCCGGCCTGGCTCGGTCTGCTGCGGCCCGGCCCGGGCTGGCACGCCTGCCACCGCACTGGCGGGCGGCGGCGACCTGGCTCGCCGACCGGGACGCGCTGGCCCGCACCCTGGTCGTGCCCGGCACCGGCTTCGGCCAGTACGAGTGGGGCCGCACCGTCGACGAGCCGCTCCAGTCGCTGGCCGGCGCGCCGTGGGCGGTGCGCAACCAGATCCCGCTCGGCTCGGCCGGCAACACCCGGATGATGGACACCGTCGAGAGCGTCCTCGCCCACGGCCAGGGCTCCACCGGGCTGGCCGATTTCCTCGCCCGGTCGGGCTTCCGCCACCTGCTGCTGCGCAACGACATCGAGCGCGGGCAGGTGGACGCCCCGCCGGTGGCGGTGCTGCGCCGGGCGCTCACCGACTCGCCGGGGATCGCCCGGGTGGCCAGCTTCGGCACCACCGCGGCGGTCGGCCGGGTACCGGGCAGCCCGGTGGACGACGACGCCGGAGCGCTGCCGGCCATCGAGGTGTACGAGGTGCAGCGGCCGGTGCCCGCCGCCTCGGCGGTGCTGACCGCAGACGTGCCGACGGTCAGCGGTGGGCCCGAGTCACTGCTGCCGCTGCTGGAACAGGGGCTGATCGAGCGGGACCGGCCGGTGGTCCTCGCCGGTGACCGGGTCCGGCCGGACGGACAGCGGTGGATCGTCACCGACGGGCTGCGTCGACGCGAGCGGGACATCGGCCGGGTACGGGACAACCTCAGCCAGACGTTGACCGCCACGGAGGCGGGACGGCAGCGCCGGGTGGCCCTGGACCTGTTGCCGTTCCGCGGGATGACGCACCAGACGGTCGCGACGTACCAGGGCCTCCGGGAGATCACCGCCTCCAGCTCCGCGAGCTACGTGGACAACCTCGCCCCGTCCGACCCGTCGCACCTGCCGTTCGCAGCGGTGGACGGTGACGGCGGCACCGCCTGGCAGTCGGCGCCGCTGGCCGGGCCGGTCGGGCAGTGGCTGCAGGTGGACCTGGACACCCCGCGCGAGGTCGCGCAGGTGTCGCTGGCCTTCGTCGACGACCTCGGGGTGGGGTGGCCGGTGACCCGGTTCCGGCTCACCACCGACCGGGGATCCGTCGACCACGACGTCGCGCCGACCTTCGGCGCGCACACCTACTACACGCTGCCCGGCGCCACCAGCACCATCCGGGTCACCGTGCTCGCCGTCGCCGGGGGCCGGCTCGACGGCGGGGGTCGGCATCCGGGACCTCACCGTCCCGGGGACCACCCCGCACCGGGCGCTGCGGGTGCCGACGGACCTGCCCAACAGCCTCGCCAAGCCGGTGACCTGGTCGTTCAGCCGGGGTTCCGGGCAGCGCCCGGCGTGCTTCCCGACCGCCGCGCCGGGCAGCGGATCCGACGCCGCGGGCGCCGTCCCGCCGGCCGGTTCCGGGATACGCCCCGGCGGCGCTGTCATCCGTTGCGACCGGTTCCTGGCCCGGGTCGGTGAGGAACCGCTCGGCGTCGATCGGCTGTTCCGCAGCCCGGTCGCGGCCACCTACTGGCCCGCGATCACCGCCGTCGCCCGACCGGGTGGTGAGCTGACGCTGACTGGGGCCGCGGTGTCGGCGAGCGCCTCGTCGTACCTGGCCGGTGACCCGGCCGTGGCGGCGTACGCGGCCGTCGACGGTGATCCGGGCACGGCGTGGCTGGCCGGCACCGGCGACCTGCGACCCACCCTGCGGCTCGCCTGGCCGGGACAGCGGCGGATCGACCAGCTCCGGCTGCGCCCCGCCGAGCTGCCGGTCGCTCGCTGCCCGAGGTGGTCGAGGTGCGTACCCCCGGGCGCTCGCAGGTGGTGCCGGTCGGCGCCGACGGTCTGGTCCGGTTCGCCGCCGTGCGTACCGACCGGATCGAGATCGCGGTGCGCCAGTCGGCCGAGCGGAAGGCCGACCGGCGCGGGAACGGGTGGACCGCGACCAGCGGTATCGCCGAGGTGGAGATCCCGGCGCTGGGCGGCCTGCTCCGCCCGCTGCCTGGCAGCACCCCGGTCTCGGTGCCGTGCGGCAAGGGCCCGGCCGTCGAGCTGGACGGGTTCCGGTACGACACGGCGGTGACCGGCACCCTGGCCGACGCGGTCGCCGGGCGCTCGCTGCCGGTCCGGCTCTGCGGCGCGACCGGTCCGGTGGTGGACCTGCCGGCCGGCGGGCACCGGTTGGTCACCACCCCGTCGCGTGGCTTCGTGGTGCAGGATGTCGCACTGTGGCCCGACGGCGCGACGGTGCCGGTGCCCCGGCACCGCGAGGTGTCGGTGCGGACCTGGGACCCGACCGACCGGCGGGTCCGGGTGGCGGCGGGCGACGAGGCGCTGCTGGTGGTGCCGGAGAACGCGAACGTGGGATGGACCGCCACCCTGGACGGGCGGACGCTGACGTCTACCCGGGTGGACGGCTGGCAGCAGGCGTGGGTGCTGCCGGCCGGCGCCGGGGGCGAGGTGCGGCTGGTCTTCGCGCCGGACCGCGCGTATCGCGGTGGTCTGGCCGTCGGCGCGCTGACCGCGCTCGGCGTGCTGGTGCTGGCCTGCTGGCCGGCCCGCCGCCGGCCGGTCGACGACCCGGGCCTGCCGGCCGAGGGCTCGCCCTGGGCGATCGGCGTCCTGCTGGTGCTGCTGCTGGCCGCGCTCGGCGGGGTGCTGCCGGTGGCTATCGTGATCGCCGCGATGCTGCTGCGGCAGCTGGCCCTCCGGGCCCTGCCGGTGGTGGTGCTGGGCGGGCTGGCCGTGGCGACGGTGACCGCGGTGGCCGGACGGTGGCAGGGCCACGGCCAGGAGTGGGCGTACGGGTCCTGGGTGCAGGGCGGGATGCTGGTCGCGGTCGGCGCGGTGGTGGCGGCGGTGGTCCCGGTGCCCGGCACGCCCCCGGCGGACGAGGCGGAATCCCCGACGGCCGGCGGCACGCAGGCCACGGGACAGGACGACGACAGGACGGTGTGGCGATGACCGGAGCGCACGGCGGGACCGGTGGGCGGGCGGCCCGCCGCCGGTTCGCCACGCTGGGCCGCTCGATGACCCTGTTCCGGGGTTTCCGGCGCGAGCAGAGCGACCCGGACCACTTCTACGGCCTGTTGGCCGACGACTCCGTACGCCAGGTCGGCGGCTACACCGAGCTCGCCGGGCGGACCGTGCTGGACGTCGGCGGGGGGCCGGGTTACTTCGCCGCGGCCTTCCGCGGCGCAGGCGCCACCTACCTTGGACTGGACCCGGACGTCGGTGACTTCTCGGCGGCCGGCGAGTCGGTCTCCGGGATGGTCCGGGGCAGCGGCACAGCCCTGCCGGTGCGGTCCTCCGCGGTGGACGTCTGCTTCTCGTCCAACGTGCTCGAGCACGTGTCCGAGCCCGCCCGGATGCTGGACGAGATGGCGCGGGTGACCCGACCGGGCGGGGTCCTCTTCGTCTCGTTCACCCCGTGGCTGTCGCCGTGGGGCGGGCACGAGACGTCGCCGTGGCACTGGCTGGGCGGAGAACGCGCCCGGCAGCGCTATCAGCGGCGGATGGGCCGGCCGCCGAAGAACCGGTTCCGGGAGACCCTCTTCCCGGTCTCGATCTCCGACACGCTGCGCTGGGCCCGGGCCAACCGGGACGTCGAGGTGCTCGACGCGCTGCCGCGCTACCACCCGTGGTGGGGACAGTGGATCATCCGGGTGCCGGCGGCGCGGGAGATCGCCGCGTGGAACTTCCTGCTGGTGCTGCGCCGGACGGGTGGTCCGGCGGACGACCCCGGGGGGCAGGCGGCCCAGGCAGCCCAGGCGGCCCCGGTGGCCGGCCGAGGCGCCGCCGTCGACGGAGAACAGGCCGCGGCGGCGGGAAAAGAAGAGCTGACCGGGGGTCGCGTCGCCATGTGACCAGGTAGTAACCTCGCGGCCATCTCACTGATCGACAGCGACGAAATTGAGCTCCTCCAGGGAGGAAACATGAAGCACCGCGCCATAGGTGCCGTGCTGTTCGGCGGCGGCGGACTGCTCCTGGCGCTGGCCGCCGGATTGGTGTTCGTCGTTACACCCGCGATGACCAAGCTCCCCTACGACCTGGATCCTTCGACGTCGGTGGCCGAGGCCAGCAACGCGACGTTCCTCCAGATCAGCGACGGGAACATCGCGATCAACTCCGGCAACCTCAAGTCCACCATCCTGGTCACCCCGAATCGCGACGCGACGTCGAAGCTCACCGGTGACCTCGACGGCGACGCCGTCGTGTGGAAGGTCGGCCAGACGGTGGACCGGACGGACGACAAGCAGCTGGTCTCCGCGTACGGAGCCGAGCTGGCACTGGACCGCGTCTCCGGTGCGGCGGTGGACTGGAACGGCCAGTTCCTCGACGACACCGGCCAGCGGGAGCAGGTCAAGTTCGCCGGTCAGATCTACAAGTTCCCGTTCCACACGGAGAAGCGGGACTACGAGATCTTCGACCGCGACCTGCGGTCCGTGCGCCCGGCGAAGTTCGGCGGTACGGAGTCCATCAACGGCCTCGAGGCGTACCGGTTCGAGCAGGTGATCGCCGACGAGGAGCTCAAGCTCGACCCGAGCCGGGTGGGACTGCTGCTGTCCAAGTTCAGCCCCGGGGCGACCGAGGGCAAGGTGGTCTACAACAACACCCGGACCGTCTGGGTCGACCCGGTGACCGGTGCGTACCTCAAGGTGCGTGAGGTGCAGCGCAAGGTCCTGACGCCGAGTTCGGGCGATCCGACGACCCTGCTCGACGCCGACTTCCAGTACAACGAGCCGACCATCGCGGCCTCGGTCAAGCGGGCCAAGGACAGCCGTGGCCAGCTCACCGCGCTGAGCGTGTACGCCCCGATCGGCCTGGCCGTGCTGGGCCTGGCGCTGATGATCGGTGGCCTGCTGGTGGCCCGTCGTGGCGCGCTGGCCTCGGACGGCGAGGCGCGGCACCGGGCGTTCGGCCTGCCGATGGCGGATCCGACCGAGACCCGGGTGGACGGGCCGGCGATCCGCGACGAGGAGCGGGAGGGCGGTCCGTTGACCGACGAGATCCCGCCGGCGTCGACGAACTGGCGCTCCGACGACGAGCCGACGGTGCCGACCCAGCGGCCGGCGCCGGGCGAGGTCGACCAGCGCTGACCAGGTAACGGAATCGAGGGGCGGTCCGGGGCTTCCGGGCCGCCCCTCGGTGTCTTCATCGTCACCCCTCGCGGTCGTTACCGAATCGTAGCGTGTCGATGGCTTGGTTGCGTACAGTGATGGATCTTGCGGTGACTTGTCCACTTTGGGGCGTCCCTCCCGAGGTCGGTGCCCGTTCTCTGGCACGACGGGTGACGCCCGGATTTTCGTTTGCGGCCGTGGTGTTACCGTCCGGTAGCCGGGGGCTTGTGACCTCCGACTCACGGGTGCACCATCATCGGCAACTCGTTACCCGCCGGTAACAGGTGGCCGCCCGGCTCGGGGCGCCACCGCTGGGCCGTGCCACCCCGAGAGCACCACCCCCAACGAGGAGGAATCCGTGCAGGATCGGATCGACAACCCGGGGCGTACCCGGTGGCGGCGCTTCGCCGCGATGATGGTGGCCGCCGGCGCGGTCACCGGCGTGATGATGTTCGGCCTGTCGAGCGGTGCGCTCGCGGCGAACATCACCGTCTCCGGCCAGACCTTCAAGATCGGTGCCGAGCGGCTTGAGGGCGACGACTTCAAGCAGTACGGCGGCATCGTCCGGGAGAAGGACGGCAAGGTGCACCCCGTCGCGATCTCCGAGATCGGTTACGCCGAGCTGACCAAGCTCTGTCAGTCGGTGCGGGCGGACCTGCCCGGCCTGCCGGTGGTGCTCACCATCAACGCCGGTGGCGACGGGAAGCCGGCCACCGCCAAGGGCATGTTGATCGCCATGGACGACCTGGGTGGCAACGCGACCTTCACCAAGATCAAGATCGGCCGTGACGCGACCGACCTGAACCCGTCGGCGAAGGAGGGCTCGTTCGGCCAGAACGCCGACCACGTCACGATCACCGGCCTCGAGCAGACCGCCCGCTACACCACCGCCGGGACCTTCAACCTGACCGGGCTGCGGCTCAAGGTCAACGTCGGTGACGACGCCAAGGGCAAGGAATGCTACTGAGCTGAGCCGGGGCCCGCGGAGCGCAACCTTCGCGGGCCCCGTCGCTGTCCCTCGTCCCTCAGTTCCGCCAGGAGGAGTACGTGACAACCGCCAACCCGCAGCACGTCCGGCCCGCAGGCACCGCGGGCCGGGTGTGGCAGGGATTCCGCCGCTGGCGGCGGACCCGACCGTTCTGGGGCGGCCTGTTCACCGCGCTGGCCGGCCTGGAGATGTTCGGCTCCACCCAGATGAGCCTGGCCGGTCTGACCCTGAAGCTGGGCCCGACCGGGTTCCTCGGCTGGCTGATTCCGACCATCCTGGTCACCTGTGGGATGTTGATGTGGTTCAGCCCGGCGCAGCGGCTGTTCTATTCGATCGTCGCGGCGGTCACCGTGGTCTACTCGGTGCTCGGGCTCAACCTCGGCGGGTTCTTCGTCGGTCTCCTGCTCGGCCTGGTCGGCAGCGCGCTGGGCTTCGCCTGGGCGCCGGTCACCGATCCACGGCGGCGGCCGGGGCCGACCCCGGACCGACGCCGCACGCCGGCCCCGTCGGCGACGATCAGGCGCTGGCCGACGAGTTGTTGCCGGCCGGCGACCCCACCGTCCCGCAGCCCCGGGCCGCGGCCATCCCTGCGGACGACGTGGCCCCCGGCGTACGACGCCGGGCCACCGCCTCCCGCGTACGCCGTGCCCCGCGAACCGACGCCGCCCGGTCCCATCGACGGTGGGGCGGACCGGGTGGCGCCGACCGCTGACGAAGGCGGCCGCCCAGATCTGCCCGGCTCCCGGGATCCCCGGCTCTACGCGGTGACCCTGGTCGCGCTGAGCCTCTCCGCCGGCGGACTGCTCGCCATGCACGCCCCCACGCCGGTACGGGCGGCCCCGGCCTGCCCGACCACGTCGTCCCCGGCCGGTCCGTCCGCCCCGGCCACCGGCGAGCGCGTCGCCGTCGGCATCCGCGTCGGCGAGCCCGAGCGCCAGCCCGACCCGCGACGGCA
>JAEVHO010000207.1 GCA_016802835.1 Micromonospora sp. ATA32
CGCGGGCCGCCGCCGCCGGCTTCTTGCCGGTGCTGACCACGGTCGGACGGCGCTCAGGGCCGCCCGGGGTCGCTGATGCTCATGGTCCTCGTCAGGTCGGTCGGTCAGGGGAGTGGCGGGCCGGATGACGCGCAGGGTCGCCGCCGAGTGCCCGAGTCTACCCCCGTTAGCATGGTTCGGTGACTCCCGCTGAACTCGCCGAGGTCGTTCTCTCCGCTGCCCACGCCGTCTTCACCGACCGTGGCCTGGACAGCTCCGCGCTGCCCGACCAGACGACCGTCGAGCGACCCCGCAATCCCGAGCACGGCGACTACGCCTCGACGCTGGCGTTGCAGCTCAGCAAGCGGGTGGGGGTGCCGCCGCGCGACCTGGCCGCCGCGCTCGCCGACCAGCTGGGTCGGGCGCCCGGGGTCAAATCGGTCGAGATCGCCGGCCCCGGCTTCCTCAACATCCGGCTCGACGCGGCCGCCGCCGGCCAGCTCGCCCGGGTGATCGTCGAGGCCGGCGCGGAGTACGGCCGCAGCGACCAGCTGGCCGGCGAGAAGATCAACCTGGAGTTCGTCTCGGCCAACCCGACCGGCCCCGTGCACATCGGCGGGGTCCGCTGGGCGGCGGTCGGCGACGCGCTGAGCCGGCTGCTCCGGGCCACCGGCGCGGACGTCGGCACCGAGTACTACTTCAACGACGCGGGCTCCCAGATCGACCGGTTCGCCCGGTCGCTGCTCGCCGCCGCGAAGGGCGAGCCGGCCCCGGAGGACGGGTACGGCGGCGCGTACATCGCCGAGATCGCCGACGAGGTGTGCAGCCGCCGCCCCGACGTGCTGGAGCTGGATGACGCGGCCGCCCAGGAGGTCTTCCGGGTTGAGGGCGTCGCGCTGATGTTCGACGAGATCCGCTCCTCGCTGCGGCAGTTCGGGGTCGAGTTCGACACCTACTTCAACGAGAAGGACCTGCACGACCGGGGCGAGCTGGAACTGGCGCTGACCCGGCTGCGCGAGCAGGGCCACCTCTTCGAGGCCGACGGCGCCACCTGGCTGCGTACCACCGACTTCGGCGACGACAAGGACCGGGTGCTGCGCAAGTCCAACGGCGAGTGGACCTACTTCGCCGCCGACTGCGCCTACTACCTGGACAAGCGGGAGCGCGGCTTCGAGCGTGTGGTGATCATGCTGGGCGCCGACCACCACGGCTACATCGGCCGGATGAAGGCGATGGCCGCCTGCTTCGGCGACGACCCGGAGCGCAACCTGGAGATCCTGATCGGCCAGCTGGTCAACCTGGTCCGGGACGGCGCGCCGGTGCGGATGAGCAAGCGGGCCGGCACCGTGGTCACCCTGGAGGACCTGGTCGAGGCGATCGGCGTGGACGCCTCCCGGTACGCGCTGGCCCGCTACTCCAGCGACTCGCCCATCGACATCGACGTGGAGCTGTGGACCCGGGCCACCCGCGACAACCCGGTCTACTACGTGCAGTACGTCGCGGCGCGGACGGCCGGCGTGGCCCGCAACGCGGCCGAGGTCGGCCTGACCCGGGGCGACGCGGACGCCTTCCGCCCCGAGCTGCTGACCCACGAGAAGGAGAACGAGCTGCTCAAGGCGCTCGCCGAGTTCCCCGCCGTGGTGGCCACCGCCGCCGAGCTCCGCGAGCCGCACCGGGTGGCCCGCTACCTGGAGGAGAGCGTCGCCGCCTCCTTCCACCGGTTCTACGACAACTGCCGGGTGCTGCCGCAGGGCGACGAGGAGATCAGCGACCTGCACCGGGCCCGGCTCTGGCTCAACGACGCCACCCGCACGGTGATCGCCAACGGCCTGCACCTGCTCGGCGTCTCCGCCCCGGAGAGGATGTGACCCGTGAGCGCGAGGAGTGAGCTTGCGAGCCCCGCATTCGTGAACGAAAGGCGACCCTGACCATGCGCGCTCACGAGGCCGGTGCGCTGCACGGCGACATCGGCAGCCGGCCGGCCTGGCTGCGTACCCCGGGCGACGTCAACGCCCTGGTGCCGCAGCTCTGGCCGCGCAACGTCACCCGGGCGGCGGACGGCGCGCTCGCCGTGGCCGGGCGCGACGTCCGCGAGTTGGCCGCCGAGTTCGGCACCCCGGTGTACGTGCTCGACGAGGACGACCTGCGGTCGCGCTGCCGGGACTTCCGCGCCGCCTTCCCGGACGCCGACGTCTACTACGCCGGCAAGGCGTTCCTCTGCCGCGCGGTGGTCCGGATGATCGCCGAGGAGGACCTGTTCCTCGACGTCTGCACCGGGGGTGAGCTGGCCACCGCGCTGGCGGCCGGGATGCCGCCGGAGCGGATCGGCTTCCACGGCAACAACAAGTCCGTCGGCGAGCTGAGCCGGGCCCTGGACGCCGGGGTCGGGCGGATCATCCTCGACTCGTTCACCGAGATCGACCGGCTGACCGCACTCGCCCGCGAGCGCGGGGTACGCCCCGGCGTGCTGATCCGGGTCACCGTCGGGGTCGAGGCGCACACCCACGAGTTCATCGCCACCGCGCACGAGGACCAGAAGTTCGGCTTCTCGCTGGCTGGCGGGGCAGCTGCCACGGCGGCCCTCAAGGTGATCGACGAGGGCGTGCTGGACCTGCGCGGACTGCACTCGCACATCGGCTCGCAGATCTTCGACGCCAACGGCTTCGAGGTCTCCGCCCGCCGGGTGCTCGCCCTGCAGGCGCAGATCCGCGACGCCCGCGGGATCGAGCTGCCCGAGCTGGACCTGGGCGGCGGCTTCGGCATCGCGTACACCACCCAGGACGACCCGGCCAGCCCGCAGGAGCTGGCCAAGCGGCTGCGCAAGATCGTCGACTCGGAGTGCGCCGCCGAGCGGCTGGCCGTACCGCGGCTGTCGATCGAGCCCGGCCGGGCCATCGTCGGGCCGGCGGTGTTCACGCTCTACCAGGTCGGCACGGTCAAGGACGTGGACGGGATCCGGACGTACGTCAGCGTCGACGGCGGGATGAGCGACAACATCCGCACCGCGCTCTACGACGCGTCGTACTCGGCGACGGTGGCCTCCCGGGCGTCGACCGCCGAGCCGATGCTTGCCCGGGTGGTGGGAAAGCATTGTGAGTCCGGGGACATCGTGGTGAAGGATGAATTCCTGCCCGCCGACGTGCAGCCCGGAGATCTTGTCGCGGTGCCCGGCACGGGTGCGTACTGCCGGAGCATGGCCAGCAACTACAACCACGTGCCCCGGCCCCCGGTGGTCGCGGTGCGCGACGGCCGGGCCCGCCTGATCGTCCGGCGGGAGACCGAAGAGGACCTGCTCGCATTGGATGTTGGATGACGTCACCTGTGCGCTTGGCGCTGCTCGGCTGCGGCACGGTCGGCAGCGAGGTGGTCCGGCTGCTGCACGAGCAGTCGGCCGACCTCGCCGCCCGGATCGGCGCGCCGCTGGAGATCGCCGGCATCGCCGTCCGCCGGGTCGGCCGGGACCGCGGCGACCTGCCGGTGGACCCGGGGCTCTTCACCACCGACCCGCTCGGGCTGATCAAGCGCGACGACGTGGACGTGGTGGTCGAGGTGGTCGGCGGCATCGAGCCGGCGCGGAGCTGGCTGGTGGAGGCGCTGCGGGCCGGCAAGAGCGTGGTGACGGCCAACAAGGCGCTGCTGGCCGAGGACGGCGCGGCGCTGCACGACGCGGCCGCCGAGGGCGGCGCCGACCTCTACTACGAGGCGTCCGTGGCGGGCGCGATCCCGCTGCTGCGCCCGCTGCGCGAGTCGCTGCACGGGGACCGGATCAACCGGGTCACCGGCATCGTCAACGGCACCACCAACTTCATCCTCTCCGCGATGGACGCCACCGGCGCCGGCTTCGCCGAGGCGTTGGAGGAGGCGACCGAGCTGGGGTACGCCGAGGCGGACCCGACCGCCGACGTCGAGGGCTTCGACGCGGCGGCGAAGGCGGCGATCCTGGCATCGCTGGCGTTCCACACCCGGGTCGCGCGGCCGACGTGCACCGGGAGGGCATCACCGAGGTGACCGCCGCGGACGTGGCCAGCGCCAAGGCGATGGGCTGCACGATCAAGCTGCTCTGCATCGCCGCCCGGGGCGCGGACGCCGCCGGCCGGGGGACGGTCAGCGTCCGGGTGCATCCGGCGATGATCCCGCTCAGCCACCCGCTGGCCAGCGTCGGCGACGCGTTCAACGCGGTCTTCGTCGAGGCGGAAGCGGCCGGGCAGTTGATGTTCTACGGCCGGGGCGCGGGCGGCGCGCCGACCGCCAGCGCGGTGCTCGGCGACGTGGTGGCGGTGGCCCGCAACCGGCTCGCCGGCGCGCGCGCGGCCAGCGAGTCCGCCTACGCCGACCTCGCCGTGCGGCCGATGGGCGAGGCCCTGACCCGCTACCACATCAGTCTCGACGTGGCCGACCGTCCGGGTGTGCTGGCCGCCGTGGCCGGGGTGTTCGCCCGGCACGACGTGTCGATCGCGACGGTCCGCCAGGGCTCGGCGGAGGGTCCCGCCGGCCGGGGCGAGGACGCCGACCTGGTCATCGTGACCCACGTGGCGCCGGACGCCGCCCTGGCCGCGACCGTCCGGGAGCTGCGCGGACTGGACATCGTCCGGTCGGTGGCCAGCGTGCTGCGGGTCGAGGGCGGCGGCTGAGGTGGGCCGTCTCGTCAGGTGGATGACGCAGGGTGCGCCGCGGGCCGGCCGGGCGGCCAGGTCGAGACTGGGCGGGTGCCCCGGACGGCAGGCGTCACCGGCCCGGCGGGGCTGACGAGGCGAGGAGAGGCGATATGTGGCGGGGTCTGATCGAGGCTTACCGGGACCGGCTGCCGGTCACCGACGCCACGCCCGTCGTCACCCTGCACGAGGGGAACACTCCGCTGCTGCCGGCGCCGGTCCTCTCCGACCGGCTGGACTGTGACGTGTTCCTCAAGGTCGAGGGCGCCAACCCGACCGGCTCCTTCAAGGACCGGGGCATGACGCTCGCGGTCTCCAAGGCGGTCGAGGCCGGCGACAAGGCGATCATCTGCGCCTCGACCGGCAACACCAGCGCCTCCGCCGCCGCGTACGCGGCCCGGGCCGGGATCACCTGCGCCGTGCTGGTGCCGCAGGGCAAGATCGCACTGGGCAAGCTTGCCCAGGCGCTGGTGCACGGCGCGAAGCTGCTCCAGGTCAACGGCAACTTCGACGACTGCCTGGCGCTGGCCGCCAAGCTCGCCCAGGACTACCCGGTCGCCCTGGTCAACTCGGTCAACATCGACCGGCTGCACGGCCAGAAGACCGCCGCGTTCGAGGTCGTCGAGGCGCTCGGCGAGGCGCCCGACATCCACTGCCTGCCGGTCGGCAACGCCGGCAACATCTCCGCGTACTGGCTGGGCTATTCCGAGGACCTGCGCGACGGCAACGCCACCCGGGCCCCGAAGATGTACGGCTTCCAGGCGGCCGGTGCGGCGCCGATCGTGACCGGCAAGGTGGTGCACGAGCCGTCCACCATCGCCACCGCCATCCGGATCGGCAATCCGGCCAGCTGGACCAAGGCGATCGACGCGCGGGACGCCTCCGACGGCCTGATCGCGGCGGTCACCGACCGGGAGATCCTCTCGGCGTACCGGCTGCTCGCCCGCGAGGTCGGTGTCTTCGTCGAGCTGGGCAGCGCGGCCAGCGTCGCCGGCCTGCTCCAGCAGGCGGCGCAGGGGCGGGTGCCGGCCGGCTCCACGGTGGTCTGCACGGTCACCGGCCACGGTCTGAAGGACCCGGAGTGGGCCATCTCCACCGCCCCCGTCCCGGTCACCATCGCCAACGACGCCCTCACCGCCGCGCGCTGCCTCGACCTGGCCTGACCCGGCCGCGCGGCGCGCCCCGGCGGCGGCGGTGGAGATCGGGTCGGGCACACTTCTCGTACCCCGCAAGCACCCTTCCCAGGAGTGAGCCACGCTGATGTCGCTGCTCGCCAGGTTCAGCCTCGCCAACCGGGGGCTCGTCGCCCTCATCGCGGTGGTGATTACGGCGTTCGGAGCGTTCGCCGTGCCGTCGCTGAAGCAGCAGCTCCTGCCGTCGCTGGAGTTCCCGGCCGCGTTCATCGTGGCCCCCTACCCGGGCGCCGGGCCGGAGATCGTCGAGTCGCAGGTCACCGAGCCGATCGAGAACAGTCTCCAGGGGATCCCGGGGCTGGAGAAGATCACCTCCACCTCCCGCGAGGGCCTGACCACCGTCCAGGTGCAGTACGTGTTCGGCACCAACCTGGACGACGTGGTCAACAAGATGGAGACCGCGCTGAACCGGATCGACGGGCAGTTGCCGGCGAACGTCGACCCGCAGGTCCTCGCCGGCAGCACCGACGACCTGCCCGCGGTGGTGCTCGCCGCGGCTGGCGGCAGCGACCCGCGGGTGCTGGCCGAGAAGCTGCGGAGCACCGTCGTGCCCGAGCTGAAGGGGATCGACGGGGTCCGTACGGTCGAGGTGACCGGCACGCGGGACGACGTCGTGGTGGTCACCCCGGACCCGGCCAAGCTGGCCGCGGCGAGGCTGTCGCCGACCGCGATCGGCGCCGCGCTGAAGACCAACGGCGTCGCGGTGCCCGCCGGCACGGTCGTCGACGGCACCCGGGCGCTCCCCGTGCAGGTCGGCACCCCGATCGCCACCCTGGACGACCTGCGCGGCATCGTCATCGCCCCGGCCGCCCCCACGGGGGCGCCGGTCCGGCTCGGCGATGTGGCCACCGTCGAGCAGCAGCTCGCCCCGGCGACCGCGATCACCCGGACCAACGGCCAGGACAGCCTCGGCATCGCGGTCACCGCGGCTCCGGACGGCAACGCCGTGCAGATCTCGCACGAGATCCGGGACCGGCTCGCCGAGCTGAAGTCGGCGTCCGGCAGCGAGCTGAGTGTCGTCTTCGACCAGGCCCCGTTCGTCGAGAAGTCCATCGAGAGCCTGACCACCGAGGGCCTGCTCGGCCTGCTCATGGCGGTCGTGGTCATCCTGGCCTTCCTGCTGTCGATCCGCTCGACGGTGGTCACCGCGGTCTCCATCCCGCTGTCGGTGCTGGTGGCGCTGATCGCGCTCTGGATCGGTGACTACTCGCTCAACCTGCTCACCCTCGGCGCGCTGACCATCGCGGTGGGCCGGGTGGTCGACGACTCGATCGTCGTGCTGGAGAACATCAAACGGCACCTGGAGTACGGCGAGCCGAAGCGGGAGGCGATCCTCGGCGCGGTCCGCGAGGTGGCCGGCGCGGTCACCGCCTCGACCCTGACCACCGTCGCCGTCTTCGCGCCGATCGCGCTGGTCGGCGGCTTCGTCGGGCAGCTCTTCGCGCCGTTCGCGATCACCGTCACGGTCGCCCTGCTCGCCTCGCTGCTGGTCTCGTTGACCGTGATCCCGGTGCTGGCGTACTGGTTCCTCGAGCCGCCGCCCGGTGGCGCGGACGACGCCGCGGCCCGCCGGGCCGCCGAGGAGAAGGAGGTGCGCAGCCCACTGCAGCGGGCCTACCTCCCGACCATCGGGTTCGCCACCCGCTCGCGCAAGACCCGGTGGTTGACCGTCGGGCTCGGGCTGCTGGTGCTGCTCGGCACCTTCGGGCTCGCCAGCCAGCTGAAGACCAACTTCCTGGACGACTCGGGCCAGGACACCCTGAACATCAGCCAGGAACTGCCGGCCGGCACCGGTCTGGCCGGCACCGACCAGGCGGCCCGCCGGGTCGAGGCGGTGCTGGAGCGTACCGACGGCGTCGAGACGTACCAGGTGACGGCCGGTGGGGGTGACAACCCCTGGCAGGGCGGGGGCGGCAACAACGTCGCGAGCTGGTCCGTGGCGCTCAGCGGCGACACCGACGCGAAGGCGATGCGGGAGACCCTGCGCCGCGAGTTCGACGCGTTCGGCGCCGACGCCGGCGAGATCAGCTTCGGCAGCGGGCAGGACGCCGGCTCCGCCAACCAGCTGGAGGTGGTCGTCCAGGCCGCCGACCCCGCGGTGCTGGCCAGGGCCGCCGAGGCCGCCCGGGCGGCGATGGCGGACACGCCGGACGTCGAGGACGTCTCCACCAGCCTGGCCGAGCGGGTGCCGATGGGTCGACGTCACCGTCGACGGCTGGCCGCGGCGCGGGTCGGGCTGAGCGAGGCCGCGGTCGGGCAGCTCGTGGCGCAGGCGTACCGGGGCGCTCCGCTGGGGCAGGTGGCGCTCGGCGGCGGGCAGCAGGACGTGGTGCTGCGGACCTCCGCGACCCCGCCGACGACGGTGGCGGCGCTGCGCGCCCTGCCGGTCGGGTCGGTCAGGCTGGACGACATCGCGGACGTCAATCAGGCCGAGGGGCCGCAGCAGGTGACCCGGATTGACGGCGAGCGCAGCGTCTCGGTGACCGGAACGGCGACCGGCGCCAACCTCGGTGCGACCACCAAGGAGCTGCAGAAGCGGCTAGACGGCATCGACGTGCCGGGGGCGACACTCACCGTCGGCGGGGTCAGCGCCGACCAGGCGGACGCCTTCGCCGACCTGGGGCTGGCCGTGCTGGCGGCCATCGCGATCGTCTTCCTCATCATGGTGGCGACGTTCCGGAGCCTCACCCAGGCGCTGATCCTGCTGATCTCCATCCCGTTCGCGTCGACCGGAGCGATCGGGCTGTTGCTGGCCACCGGCACCCCGCTCGGCGTGCCGGCGCTGATCGGCGTACTCATGCTGGTCGGCATCGTGGTGACCAACGCGATCGTGCTGCTGGATCTGATCAACCAGTACCGGGCGCAGGGGATGGGCGTCCGGGAGGCGGTGGTCGAGGGTGGCCCCCGTCGGCTGCGTCCGATCCTGATGACCGCGGTCGCCACCATCTTCGCGCTGCTGCCGATGGCGTTCGGGCTCACCGGCGAGGGCGGCTTCATCTCCAAGCCGCTGGCGGTCGTGGTGATCGGTGGTCTGCTCAGTTCGACACTGCTGACCCTGATCCTGGTGCCGACGCTCTACACCATGGTGGAGAACAGCAAGGAGTGGTTCCGGGCGATGCGGGCCCACCGCTCTGGCGGCTCGGCAACGCCGGCACCGACCGGGCCGGGGGTCGGCGGCGCGTCGACGGAGGGTACGCCGGCAGGGGTCCCCGCCTCGGCGAACCCGGCGGACGTGACCTCCGGTGCCGGTCAACGGCCGGCCGGCCCGATCACCCGACCGGCACCCTCGGCCGCGCTGCTCGACGGCACGGACCAGTTCGAGGTGCTGCGGTTGCCGAGGACCCGGCAGTCGCCGCTGCCACCGGCCGAGTAGCTACGGCTGGCAGACGCCCCCGGCGGGTCGACCCCGCCCGGGGGCGTCTCCCTGTCCGCCGGGTGGTGCCGGTGATCGGACACCCGGCCCTGTACTGTGAGTCAGTTGTCACATACTCCCAGTGTTGGTCGTTCTGTCGGGACGAGACGCGGGGCGGGGGCGG
>JAEVHO010000208.1 GCA_016802835.1 Micromonospora sp. ATA32
CTGGTCCGGCGCTTCCTGGCCGACGGCCAGTTCGCGCAGCCGGGCGGGCCCCAGGAGCCGGCCCGGGACCAGGAGCCTGGCGGGGACCAGGAGCCTGGCGGGGACCAGGCGCCAGGCGAGGACCAGGAGCTGGCCGGGGACCCGGAGGTGGCGCGCTGGCGGCGCGAGGCCGACCTGCTGCTCGCCGAGCGGGCGGAGCTGGCCCGGCAGTCGGGCGCCATGGAGGTGGCGCTGCCCGGGCACCTGTCGGTGACCCAGCTGGTCGCGCTGCGCCGGGATCCCGCCGCGCTGGCACGTACGCTGCGCCGCCCGATGCCCACCGAGCCGAACCCGTACGCCCGGCGGGGCACCGCCTTCCACACCTGGCTGGAGCAGCGGTTCGGGGCCGACCGGCTGCTCGACGTGGACGAGCTGCCCGGCGCCGCCGACGCCGACGCGGCGCCCGACGAGGCGCTCGCCGAGCTGCAGGAGCGCTTCCTGGCCAGCGAGTGGGCCGACCGGGTACCGGTAGAGGTGGAGGTGCCGTTCGCCACAGTGATCGCCGGGGTGGTGGTCCGGGGACGGATGGACGCCGTCTTCAACCGACCGGGCGGCCGGTACGACGTGGTCGACTGGAAGACCGGGCGCCAGCCCGCCGGGGCGGAGGTGCAGGTCGTGGCGGTGCAGCTGGCCGTCTACCGGCTGGCCTGGGCCGAGCTGGCCGGCGTGCCGATTGACCGGGTGGGCGCCGCGTTCCATTACGTCCGGGAAGGGGTGACCGTCCGCCCGGCCGACCTGTTGGACGCCGACGGGCTGACCGCGCTCGTCGCCGGGGTACCGGAAGTTCCGGCAGGGGGTGGTGTTCCACAGAATCCGTGATAGGTTAGCCGGGTTGCAGTTTTGGTTACCAGAGACTCTGTGTGCGCCTGGCGGATTGTAGCCCCAGGCGCTCTTTGTTGTGTCCGGAGTTCTCCGGGCGGGGCGACCAGAAGCGACAAGCGATTCGCGCATTCCCGCGCGGAGCGCTCCTCTTCGAGCCCGCAGCAGGTGCGGGTTCGACGTTCCGTCAAGGAGACAGAACACATGGCTATTGGCACCGTCAAGTGGTTCAACGCTGACAAGGGCTTCGGCTTCATCACCCCGGACGGCGGCGGCGCCGACGTCTTCGCCCACTTCTCGGCGATCCAGTCCTCCGGCTACCGTAGCCTGGACGAGAACCAGCGGGTCGAGTTCGAGGTGACCCAGGGCCAGAAGGGCCCGCAGGCGGAGAACATCCGCCCGGTCTGATCTTCGATCCATCTGTAACACTCACCGCGCCCTCCCGGGTGTGGTGACGGGACCGGCCCGCCCCGCCGTCGACCTGCCTACGCAGGCGGTGGCCCGGCGGCGGCCGGCCCGTACCCCCTTCCGGTTCGTGCTTGTCGTAGTCATCAGCGGACGCGTCCGCCGGTGACAGCGCCGACGTCCGGCGCCCTCCCTCGACACGTGCCGCGTCGAGGAAGGCTTTTGCATGACCACCGTCATTCCGTCGTTCGCTCATACCGGGCTGGCCCCGGAGCTGCTCGCCGCGCTGACCGCGCAGGGCATCATCGAGCCGTTCCCGATCCAGACGGCGACCCTGCCGGACTCGCTCGCCGGCCGGGACGTGCTCGGCCGCGGCCGTACCGGCTCCGGCAAGACGCTCGCCTTCGGTCTCCCGCTGCTCTCCCGTACCGCCGGCCGTCGCGCCCGGCCGGGTCGTCCGCTGGCCCTGGTGCTGGTGCCGACCCGTGAGCTGGCCCAGCAGGTCACCACGGCCCTCGCGCCGTACGCCCGCGCCGTCGGGCTGCGCTGCGCCACCATCGTCGGCGGCCTCTCGCTGCAGCGTCAGGCGGACGCCCTGCGCGCCGGCGCCGAGGTGGTCGTGGCCACACCCGGCCGGCTGAACGACCTGGTCAACCGCGGCGACGCCCGGCTCGGCGAGGTCGCCATCACGGTGCTGGACGAGGCCGACCAGATGGCCGACATGGGATTCCTGCCGCAGGTCACCAAGCTGCTGGAGCAGGTCGCCCCGGACGGACAGCGGATGCTCTTCTCCGCCACCCTGGACGGCGGCGTGGACCGGCTGGTCCGCCGCTTCCTGAGCAGCCCTGTCACGCACTCGGTCGACCCGGGCACCGCCACGGTGACCGAGATGACCCACCACGTGCTGCACGTCGACGCTGCGGACAAGCCCGCCGCGCTGACCCGGATCGCCGCCCGCGAGGGCCGCACCATCCTGTTCATGGGGACCAAGCACCGCGCCGACCGGCTCGCCCGTCAGTTGCTCTCCCAGGGGGTACGCGCGGCCGCGCTGCACGGCGGCAAGTCGCAGCCGCAGCGGACCCGGATCCTCGAGCAGTTCCGGACCGGCCAGGTGACCGCGTTGGTCGCCACCGACGTGGCGGCCCGGGGCATCCACGTCGACGGCCTCGACATGGTGGTCAACGTGGACCCGCCGACCGAGGCGAAGGACTACCTGCACCGCGGTGGTCGTACCGCCCGGGCCGGCGAGTCCGGCGCCGTGGTCACCCTGGTCCTGCCGGAGCAGCGCCGGGACGTCTCCCGGTTGATGAGCGTGGCCGGCATCAAGCCGCAGTCCACGCAGGTCCGCCTCGGCGACGAGGCGCTGGCCCGGGTGACCGGCGCCCGCGAGCCGTCCGGCGTACCGGTGACCATCGTCGTCCCGCCGGCGCCCGCCGCGCGGAGCACCGGCGGTGGCCGTAGCGCCGACGGCTCGGGTACGGCCGGCGGTCGCTCGACGCACCGC
Source organism: Micromonospora sp. ATA32 (assembly GCA_016802835.1). Taxonomy (GTDB): domain Bacteria; phylum Actinomycetota; class Actinomycetes; order Mycobacteriales; family Micromonosporaceae; genus Micromonospora. The sequence goes on from JAEVHO010000208.1 coordinate 2,768, forward strand.
GCGTCGGGCCGGTCCCGCCGTCCCCGCCGCCCCAGCCCCGCCTGACCACCCCGCTCCACCCGGGCAGCAACGCAAACGCCCCCGTCCGCTCCGGCGGCCGGGGGCGTTTCGCGTTGAGCCGGGGTGAGTCGGTAATCAGCGGTGGGTGGGTCCGATCGGCGACTGTCCGGGCGCCCTGCGGGGTCGATGCTGGCTTGGGGGAAGCGGCCGGGCGGGGACCGGCCGGGCACGGGAGGGGTGACCATGGCGGGCGACGCCGGCTCGGGGGCGCTCCGCGAGCTGCTGGTGGTGTTCGCGGTGGCGGCGGCGGGACTACTGCTCGCCCTGGTCGCGGCCTTCGCGCCCTGGCATCCGACCTCGGACGGGACGGCCCGGGCCGGTCTGGTGGAACTGCACAGCCCGCCCGGACCGGCCAGCGAAATGACCACCACCACCACCACCACTCACGGCTGACCGACACTCGCCACCGACGGGTGAGCGCCTTGGGACCGGGTCAGGGCACGGACGGGTGAGCACCAGGGACCGGGTCAGCGCACGGACCGGGTGAGCGGATGTCGGCCGGCTCGGGTGGGCCCGTCATCGGGCAGCGGATGGTCCTCGCGGACCAGCAGGTCGGCCAGGGTGGTCCGGTCGACCACCAGCTCGATGGCCCCCGTGCACGGCGAGCCAGACCTCCCGCAGGCCGGTGGCCACCCCGTGATAGCCGGCGCTGTCCGCCGGCAGGCCGCGCACGGTGATCAGCGAGCCGCCGACCGCCCGCAGCACGTCTCCGATGGTGATCTCGCCCGCCGGCCGGGCCAGGGCGTAGCCACCCTCGGTGCCCCGATGGCTGTGCAGCAGCCCGGCCCGCCGCAGGTCGAGCAGGATGCCCTGGAGGAAGCTGAGCGGGATCTGCTGGCTTTCGGCCAGCGCCGCCGCCTTGACCAGCTCGTCGCCGCCGGAACCCACACCACCGGGGGTCCCGGCGGAGTCGGCGACGGCGAGCATGGCCCGGAGCGCGTAGTCGCTGCGCGCGGAGACGTACATGGCGTCACTGACCGGCCTGGTCCAGCACGCCCCAGCGGCGCCGGATCGCCCTGTCCGCCGCGCCGAACGCCGCGTCGACCAGCAGGCCCACCACCAGGATGACGATCATGATGGCCATCAGTCGCGGCGCATCGGAGAAGTCCCGGGCGTAGGTGAGCTGGGCGCCGATCGAGGTCCGCTCGGCGATCACCACCAGCAGCTCGCCGGCCATCAAGCTTCGCCAGGCGAAGGCCCAGCCCTGCTTCAGGCCGGCGACGATGGCGGGCAGCGCGGCCGGCGCGATGACGTACCGGTAGAGATTGAGGCCACGGGCACCGATATTGCGTCCCGCGCGGACCAGCAGCGGCGGCACGTAGTCCACGCCATGGATCACGCCGTTGGCGACGGATGGCGCGGCGCCGAGCACCACCACGAAGAAGATCGCCTGCTCGGTGAGCTGGAAGAGCAGGATCGCCAGCGGGAACCAGGCGATCGACGGCATCGTCTGCAGCGCGGTGATCATGGAGCCGAGCGCGGCCCTGAGTACCCTGACCCGGGCCACCCCGAGGCCCAGCACCAGGCCGACCGCGACCGCAGCGGCGAATCCCACGACCGCCCGCCGCGCGGTGGTGGCCAGACCGTCCCAGAGCGCCGCGCTGGCCAGGTAGTGCCCCAGGTCGGTGAAGACCGGCACCGGGCCGGGCAGCGCCCACGGATCCTTCCAGCCGCTCCAAACCACCAGCTGCCAGAGCCCGAGGGCGATGGCCAGCGCGGCTGCCTTGGGCCAGGTCGACGCCCAGATCCGGTTGGCCCGGGTGGACGCCTTCTCCCGGCCGGCGATCTCCAGCGCGTCCAGGCCGGAGATCTCGGCGTCGGTGCGCGGGGCGGTGGAGAGCGTGTCACTGGCCATGGCGGCCCACCTCCGTACGGAGCCGGTCGGTGACCTCGGCGGCGATCAAGGCGATCTCGGGGGAGTCGATCCGCCGTGGCCGGGGCACGTCCACCCGGGTGGAGTAGATGATCCGGCCGGGCCGGCTGGAGAGCAGGATGATCCGGTCGGCGAGCCGGGCCGCTTCCCGGACGTTGTGGGTCACGAAGAGCACGGTCAGCTTCCGCTCGGACCAGATCCGCTCCAACTCGTCGTGCAGGATGTCCCGGGTCATCGCGTCGAGCGCGCCGAACGGCTCGTCCATCAGCAGCACTGGCGTGTCCAGCGCGAGGGTGCGCGCCAGCGCGACCCGCTGCCGCATGCCGCCGGAGAGCTCGTGCGGACGCTTCCGGCCGAAGTCGGCCAGGTGCACCGTACGCAGCAGCTCGGCGACCCGTTCCCGGCGTTCGGCCCGGGGCAGCCCGCGCAGCTTCAGCGGCACGTCGAGGTTGCCCTCGACGGTGAGCCACGGGAAGAGGGCCGGCTCCTGGAACATCAGGCCCGGGTTGACCCCGTCGCCGAGGGTGATCTGCCCGCCGCTGGGCCCGTCCAGCCCGGCGACCAGGTTCAGCAGGGTGCTCTTGCCGCAGCCGGAGGCGCCGACCAGGCAGACGAACTCACCCGGCGCGACGTCGAGGGAGACCCCGTCCAGGGCGAGGACGGCGTTCTCGCCGCGGCCGTACACCTTGGTCACGCCGGAGAGCGCGACCGCGCCGGTCGCGCTCCGCGGCGTCGTCGTGGTCGACGTCATGGTTGGGTGACCTCGGCTCGGCCCTGACCCTTCAGCACCTCGTTCAGGTGCGTCAGGTCGTAGAGACCGTTCAGGTCCACGGGCTGGGTGAGCTCGACCGCGACGGCGTGGTCGAGGCCGGTCTTGAGCGAGGCGGCGATCGGGTCGTTGGTGAACTCCAGCGTGGGCCAGGCCTGCTTGATCAGCTTGACGTCCAGCGGCTTGCCGGTGATCTTGCCGATGTGGTCGGAGATGGCCTGCTGGGCCTCGTCCGGCTTGGTGTTGACGAACTCGTTCGCCGCGACCTGCCCCTCGACCAGCTTCTTCACCACGTCCGGGTGCGCCGTGAGGAACGTGGTGCTGACGATCAGGTTGGTGATGACGAACTTCTTGTCCGGCCACAGGTCACGCTCGTCGACGAGCACCTTGCCGCCGGCGTTGACCAGCCGGGAGACGAAGGGCTCCGGCACCCAGGCGCCGTCGATCGCGCCGCTGGTGAAGGTCTCCACCGTCTGCGCGTTCTCCTGCGGCACGATCTTGACGTCGCCGCCGCCCTCCTTGGTGGTCTTCAGGCCCTTCTCCTTGAGCCAGTAGCGCAGCGCGACGTCCTGGGTGTTGCCCAGCTGTGGGGTGGCGATCTTCTTGCCGCGCAACTGCTCCACCGAGGTGATCTCGGGCTTGACCACCAGCGCGACGCCGCCGGAGGCGGCGCCGGAGATGACCCGGACCGCCTCGCCCTTGGACTTCGAGAAGGCGTTCACCGTCGGGTTCGGACCGATGTACGTCGCGTCGAGCGCGCCGGAGAAGATCGCCTCGATGGCGGCCGGGCCGGCGTTGAACGTCTTCGTCTCCAGCTTGGCGCTGTCGCCCAGCTTCTCGGCGAAGATGCCCTTCTCGACGCCGACCACGGCTGGCGCGTGGGTGATGTTGGGGAAGTAGCCGAGGCGCAGGGTCACCGGGCCGGAGCCGCCGCCCGCGCTGTCGTCGCCGCCGCAGGCCGCGGTGGTGCCCAGGGCCGCCGCGCCGACGACGGCGAGGGTCGCGAGGGAAACCACCCGGCGGAGGGGGAGCCGTCTCATCGTCCATCCAATCCGCAGTATTCCTACTTAGTTGGTAGGAAGACTGGGGCAGCGACCGGGCTGCGTCAAGACCGAACCACGATCCGGGACACCGCGCTCCGGTGTTCTCGGCAATTCCCACCTGGTCGGTGGGCTTGGCGTCGCCGATCGGAGGACCGGGACCACCGCCGTCCGGAGCCGGACAGCGATGCCGGCGACCGCTCACCGGAGGTCGCCGGTGCCGGGGGTGCCGACGCGCTAGGGTCGGTCTCGTGGCGGCGCGGAGATCGAGAATTCCAGCGACGAAATATCCGGTCGAGCGGTTCACGCTCGACAACGGGCTGCGGGTGGTCCTCACCCCGGACCGCAGCGCCCCGGTCATCGGGGTCGCGGTGGTCTACGACGTCGGCATCCGCTCCGAGCCGGAGGGGCGGACCGGCTTCGCCCACCTCTTCGAGCACCTGATGTTCCAGGGCTCGGAGAGCCTGGAGAAGCTGGCCCACTTCCGGCACGTCCAGGGCGCCGGCGGCACCTTCAACGGCTCCACCCACCTGGACTACACCGACTACTTCGAAACGCTGCCGAGCAACGCGCTGGAGCGGGCGCTCTTCCTGGAGGCCGACCGGATGCGCGGCCCCCGGCTGACCGAGGAGAACCTGCGCAACCAGGTCGACGTGGTCAAGGAGGAGATCCGGGTCAACGTGCTGAACCGCCCGTACGGCGGGTTCCCCTGGCTGACCCTGCCGCCGGTCATGTTCGACACCTTCCCGAACGCGCACGACGGCTACGGCTCCTTCGACGACCTGGAGTCGGCGACCGTCGCCGACGCGGCTGACTTCTTCCGCCGCTACTACGCCTGCGGCAACGCGGTGCTGGCGGTGAGCGGGGACGTCGACGTCGCCGAGGCGACCGAACTGATCGAGCGGCACTTCGGCGACGTGCCGGCCCGACCCGCGCCGCAGCGCCCCGACTTCACCGAGCCCGACCTGACTGCCGAGCGGCGCACCTCGTACACCGACAAGCTGGCCCCGCTGCCAGCGGTGGCCGGGGCCTGGCGGGTGCCCGACCCGGTCACCGACTTCGCCGGCTACCTGCCGTACGTGGTGCTCGCCGAGGTGCTCACCGACGGCGACGCGTCCCGGCTGGTGGAGCGGCTGGTCCAGCGGGACCGGACGGTGACCAGCCTCGGCGGCTACCTCGGCTTCATGGGCGACCCGTTCGACGTGCGGGACCCGACCGCGCTGCTGCTGCAGGCGCACCTGCCGCCGGGCGGCGACGTGGACAAGGTCCTGCGCACCATCGACGAGGAGCTGGACCGGCTGGCCAGCGACGGACTCACCGACGGGGAGCTCGAACGGACCCAGGCCCGGATGGCCACCCACCTGCTGCGGGACACCGATGCGGTGCTCGGCCGGGCGCTGCGGATGGCGGTGCTGGAGCAGCAGCGCGGCGAGCCCGGGCTGCTCAACGAGCTGCCCCGGCTGGTCGGCGAGGTCACCGGGGAACAGGTCCGCGCCGCCGCCGCCACCCTGCGGCCGGAGCGCCGGGCGTCGATCGAGGTCATCGCCGGAGGTGCCAGGTGACGGCAGCCGTACAGACCGGGCCGCGGACGCTCCCGCCGCTCGGCCCGAACCGCCGGCTCAAGCCGCCGAAGCAGGCGGAGCGGACGCTGGCCAACGGGCTGACCGTGATCGCGGTACGCCGGCCGGCGGTCCCGCTGGCCGAGCTGCGGCTCTGGATGCCCTTCGGGCGTACCCACCTGGCCCGGGGCGCGATGCTCGCGCAGACCATGCTCTCCGGCACGCAGGCCATGTCCAGCGTGCAGATCGCCGCCGAGCTGCAGAAGGTGGGCGGCGGGCTCTCCGCCGGCGTCGACCCGGATCGGCTGATGCTCTCCGGCGCCGGCCTGGTCACCGGCCTGGACCGGATGCTGGAGATCCTCGCCGAGGTGCTCACCGGCGCGACCTACCCCAACGACGACGTGGCCACCGAGCGGGACCGGCTGGTCGACCGGATCCAGGTGGCGCAGAGCCACCCGGCGCACCTGGCCCGGACGGCGCTGCTCAAGCGGATCTACGGCCGGCACCCGTACGCGGTGCAGACCCCCGAGCCGGAACAGGTCCGCGCGGTACGACCCCCGGCGCTGCGGAAACTGCACGCCGAGCAGGTGCACCCCGCCGGTGCGGTGCTGGTGCTGGTCGGCGACGTGCAACCGGAGCGGGCGCTGGATTCCGCCGAACGGGCCATGGCGGCCTGGACGGGTGGCGGCCACACCGGGGAGCTGCCGCCGGCGCCGCCGCTGGAGCCCGGCCCGCTGCTGCTGGTGGACCGACCGGGGTCGGTCCAGTCCTCGCTGCGGATCGCGCTGCCGGCGGTCGGCCGCACGCACCCCGACCACGCCGCGCTGCAACTGGCCAACCTGGTCTTCGGCGGCTACTTCTCGTCCCGGTGGGTGGAGAACATCCGCGAGGACAAGGGCTACACGTACGGGCCGCACTCGGTGGTCGAGCACTCGGTGGCCGGATCGGTGCTGGTCGCCGCCGCCGAGGTGGCCACCGAGGTGACCGGGCCGGCGCTGCTGGAGACGATGTACGAGCTGGGCCGGCTGGCCTCGCTGCCGCGAACCCGGACGAGCTGGAGCAGGCCCGCCAGTACGCCCTCGGCACACTCCAGCTCGGCGTCTCCACCCAGGCCGGCCTGGCGGCGCTGACCAGCGCGTACGCCGGCAGCGGGCTGCGGCTGGACTTCCTCGCCGAGTACTCGGCCCGGCTGGCGAAGGCGACCGTCGAGGACGTCGCCGAGGTGGCGGCCCGCTATCTGGCGCCGGCCCGCGCGGTCACCGTGGTGCTCGGCGACGCCGAGCG
>JAEVHO010000209.1 GCA_016802835.1 Micromonospora sp. ATA32
CCGGCACCTCACCCAGTACCCGATCGATGGGATCCGTCGACTGCTCACCAACTCGCACGGCAGGCCTCCCGCAGCTTCGGCAGCGGTTGCGGCTGACTCACCACCACCGCCCGGACCGCGAGCCGGACGTCCTCGGGGGTCAGCGGCACCGGCACCGGCACCTCACCCAGTACCCGATCGATGGGATCCGTCGACTGCTCACCAACTCGCACGGCAGGCCTCCCGCAGCTTCGGCAGCGGTTGCGGCTGACTCGCCGCACCGCATCCTCGCGCAGTGGTACGGCCCGCAGCGGGCAGCAGTTCAATCCCGGTACGCGACCAGCAGGTCCTCCGCCGTCAGGCACCGGACGGCGCCCGTGGCCGACCCGCTGCGAGAGACCGCGACCAGTTCGACCTGATCGTCGGCGCCGGGCAGCCGGGAGCGGTGCACCAGCAGTCGCGCCAGGTCGTGCGAGTCGAATGGCCGGCTCTCCTGCCACTTGATCGAACCGACGAAGGTGATCCGCTTCGCGACCGGCCCGCGGTCGGCGCCGACGAGGTCGATCTCCGGATCGTTGGTACGGGTCCAGTAGCCGCCCACGACCGCGGTGCCCTCGGGCAGGTATCCCCCGGGCAGCCGGCGCAGCGACTCCCGGACGACCGGTTCGATGGCCCGTCCTCGCCAGGACGTCCACGACGAGGTGATCCGGGCCAGGGTCAGATCGCCCCTGCCACGCTCGATCTCGGGCAGGTACGGGCCGAGGAACGACAGCCAGAAGCGCAGGTACGGATCCGCGACGGCGTACCTCGTCTCCTTCGATGGCCGGGTCGACAAGGGCACGGATGCCTCGACGATGCGCTTGTCGGTCAGCAGCCGCATCGCCCGGAGGAGAGATGCCTGCGGGATGCCCCCGGATGCGCGGGAGATCAGCGAGAAGGTCCGTTCCCCGGAGCCGATCGCGCGCAGTACCAGGCCTGGTTGGGACTGTGGCGGGAATTCGGCGGCGAGCGCCCGTTCGCCGCTGACCAGCAGGGCGGAGGTCGGGTCGGTGACCGCGTCGGCGAGGTAGTCGGTCAACGAGGCGCCGGCGGGCCATTCGTCGAGGATCAGCGGGAGTCCCCCGGAGACCAGGTAGGCGTCGAACGCCTCGGCAGCGGGGAGGTCGAGCATGTCCCGGACGTCGGCCGGGCTCAGTGGCGGGATCACCATCTCGGTGGCGCGTTGGTGGAACGGACGGCCGTAGTCGTTCAGCGCTTCCATCATCGCCAGGTCGGACCCGACACAGACGAGCAGTACGGGGCGACGGGAAAACTCCCGGTCGAACACCTTCTGCAGCGTCCCCTCGAACCCCGGGTCGGTGGCGATGAGGTACGGCATCTCGTCCAGCACCACCACGCTCGGCCGATCGGCCGGAAGGGCGGAAGCGAGCAACGTCAGCGCGGCGTCCCAGGTCTGTGGCTGCTGGGCCTGGAAGAGGTCGGCGCCCGGCAGCGACGAGGCGGCGGCGGCCTCGACGAAGAGGGCGATGTCGGCCGCGGCGGTGGGCTGGGCCGATGCGGTGAAGAACAGGTGCGGCACCCCGGCACGTTCGACGAACTCCTCCACGAGTCGCGACTTGCCGACTCGACGGCGTCCGCGCATCAACAGTGCCCGACCGGGGCGGCCGGCGCGACCCCCGCGGCTGACCCGCCGCAGCAAGGCCTCGAGCACGTCCAGTTCCCGAACCCGTCCGACGAAGCCGTCCATGCCACCACTCCTGATACCACCAAAAATAAGAGTCTCAAAGCTGATGGTATCGCTGAACGTTCCAGCACCAGCACCTCGGGCGGCCGGGGCAGCGCCCGCAGCGCCTCGGTGGCGGTCAGCCCGTCCACCCGGGCATCCGGATGTCCATCAGCACCACGTCCGGGGCGTACGCCGCGACGGCGGCGGGGACCTCCGCGCCGTCGGCGGCCTCACCGACCACCCGCACGTCCGGCACCGGCCGAGGATCCAGTACTGGCGGCTGACCCGGGCGGACGGCCCGGACGGTCCGACTTCCATCGCCTCGCCGGACCGGGGCGGTGACGGACGGTAGCGTTGCTGTTGACGAGGTCCTGGGCGCGGGGAGCGTGCGATGGCCGAGCAGCAGCCGTACCGGGTGGTGTCCCGGCACCTCGGCTTCGAGCTGCGCCGTTACCCGGCACACCTGGTGGCCGAGGTGCGGGTCGACGGGCCCTTCGAGCAGGCCGGCAACGACGCGTTCCGAGCACTGGCCGCGTACATCGGGGGCGCCAACCGGGCGCGCCGGACGATCGGGATGACCGCGCCGGTGGTCCAGGAGACGGCCACCTCGGAGAAGATCGCGATGACCGCGCCGGTGGTGCAGGAGGAGGCCGACCGGCCCTGCTCGTACCTGGTCCGGTTCGTGATGCCGGCGAGCTTCACCGCCGCCACCCTGCCGGAGCCGGAGGACCCCCGGATCACCACCCGGGAGATCCCCGAGCAGCTCGCCGCTGCCGTCCGGTTCTCCGGCCGCTGGACGGAGAGGGCGTTAGGGCTGCGGGCCACCGCACTGGGCCGGGCGGTCACCGCCGCGGGCCTGCAACCGACCGGCGCGATCCGCTACGCCCGCTTCGACCCGCCGTGGAAGCCGTGGTTCCTGCGCCGCAACGAGGTCGTCCTCCCCGTCGTCGAGTAGTCGCCGGGCCACCGGGACGCCGCGTCACCCCTAGACTGCCGGTGTTCCCGACCCCGGAGAGATGGGAAGTCACGTGCGTCGCTGGACGGCCATCCTGGTCCTGGCTCTGCTCCTGACCGGCTGCGGCGAGAGATCCGAGACGCAGACGCAGACGCAGACTCCGGTCCTGCAGAGCGCCGCGCCGACCACTCCGGCCGCGCTGGGCGCGGCCGAGGCGAAGGCCCGCTATCTGACGATCGTGGAGCCGTACAACGTGGCGCTGGAGAAGCTGGAGGACGCCGCGAACGCCGGTAAGCCGTGGCGGACGGTCCGCGCGTTGGCCGGCGACGTGGCGCGGACGAACGCGGTGCATGCCGTGGAGCTGCGGCAGACCGCCTGGCCGGAGAAAGTGCGCGCGCCGGTGGCCGCTCTGCTGGCCGAAAACGATGTCGCACTGCCGCACTGGCGGCGGGCCGGCGAGGCGACGAGCGCCGAGGAGCTGATGCGGGAGATCCGCTCGGCCTCCGCGCACAGCGGCGCGAAGGAGGCGGGCCGGGTACGCGCCGCGCTCGGCCTGCCCGCCTACCGCGAGTCCTGAGCCCTCGACCGGGGATGCCGGTGGTGCCGTCTCCCTGCACAGCGACCGAGCCGACGGCACCGTGCCGCCGACGGTGGTCGTACCGGCCGGCAGCCGCGGGGTGATCTTCCCGGTCACGGTCAGCGGATCCGCCTCGGTGAACCAGGCCGGCACGATCACCGCCTCCTGGGACGGCGCCGAGGCGGCCGTCACGTTCATCGTCGGCTACTAGGTGGCGCCGGGGCGGCTGTCCCGGCGGCCGCCCATCCGCTTGATCGCGGACCATCCCCAACCGTTACCGTTCCCCCTTCAGGGGAGGTTCCGACGGTGTACGTGGTGTCTGTGATCAATTACAAGGGCGGGGTCGGCAAGACCACGCTGACCGCCAACCTGGGCGCCGAGTTGGCGAACCGGGGGATGAAGGTGCTGCTGATCGACCTGGATCCGCAGACCAGCCTGACGTTCAGCTTCTACGAGCCGGACGACTGGCGGGAACGGCTGCGCGACGGCCGAACCGTGAAGCGCTGGTACGACGGACTGCGTGGGGACGAGGCGCCGGTGACCCTCGGCGAGCTGGTGGTCTCCCCCGGGCCGGCCAACGCGCACCTCAAGGGCGCCGGCCGGATCGACCTGATCGCCTCGCACCTCGGGCTGACCGACATCGACCTGGCCCTGGCCCGCGGGGTGGCCGACGGCGACGAGTACGACGCCGAACTGTTCCGGGTGCGCGGCTCGCTCGCCGAGGGGCTGCACGACGACGCGCTGGACAGCTACGACCTGGTGCTGATCGACTGCGCGCCGAACTTCGGCGTGGTCACCCAGTCGGCGATCATCGCCAGCGACCACCTGCTGATCCCGGCGAAGGCCGACTACCTGTCCACCCTCGGCATCGACTACCTGCACGGCAACGTGCGGGAGCTGTGCCGCCAGTACAACGCCGACTCCCGGCGGTTCGCGACCATCCGACGGCACCACAAGGTCGCGCCGGGCGTCGCCGGGGTGGTGTTCACCATGATCCAGCTGATGGCACAGCGCCCGATCGCCGCCCACCAGGGCTTCATGGACCAGGTACGCGCGCTCGGCCTGCCGGTCCTGCCGACCGCGCTGCGGGAGAACGTCACCCTGTTCGCCACCAACACCCCGCGCGGGGTGCCGGTGGTGCTGCGGGACCGGATCACCACCCCCGCGGTTCGCGAGGAACTGCAGCAGATCACCACCGAGTTCCTCGCGCATCTGCAGCCGGAGCCGGTGGCGGCATGACCGACGCGACGCTCTCCCTCGCGGTGCTGGCCCGGGTCGCCGAGCTTCTCCGCGAGCTGTCCGCCGCCGACGTCACCGCCCTGGCCGAGGGCCGGGCCCGGCTGGCGGTGCTGCCGGTGGACACCGCCACGCCCACGCCCCGCGCCGCGACCTCCGGGGGCGGTCACGCCAGGACGGCGATCGGGGCTGCGGCGCCGGGGGCGACCCGCCCGGAGCCGTCGAGGCGCTGGCCGCCATGGCCGCCCGGGACGACGGTACGGCGTACCTGTCGTCCTGGGCGGTCAAGGATCTGCGTGCGCTGGCGACGCGGCTGGAGCTGCGCGGGGTGGCGGGCCTACGCAAGGCCGAGCTGGTCGAGCGGATCGTCGACCGGACCATCGGCTTCCGGCTCAACTCCACCGCCATCCGCCAGCTCTGAGGGACCTCCTCCCGCATGGACGGTGCCGCCGTCGTACGGAGTGCCTAGGCTGGGCGACGACGGACACGAGGGGCGAGGAGGCCCGATGGTCGACGTGCGGATCCCCACCGGGCAGGGGACGCTGCCCGCGTACCTGGCCTTCTTCGACCGGCACCTGCGCTCCGCCGGGGAGCCGGCATGAGCCGGTACGCGGCCCTGCTGCGCGGGGTCAACGTCGGCACGACCCGGATCGGGATGGCCGACCTGCGCCGGCTGGTCGCCGACCTCGGTCACGACGACGTGCGGACCTACCTGCAGAGCGGCAACGTCGTGTTCGACAGCACCAGCGCGGACGCCGGCAAGCTGGCCCGGGGCATCGAGGGCGCGATCGCCGAGGAGCTCGGCCTGACCGTGCCGGTCCTGGTACGCACCGGCGCGGAGCTGGCGAAGGTGACCGGCGGCAACCCGTACGCCGGGCAGGACGACCCGACGAAGCTGCTGGTCGCCTTCCTGGCCGCGGCGCCCGCCAGGGCGAAGGTGGCCGCGCTGGCCGTGCCCGGCGGCGAGAACGTCGAGTTCACAGTGGTCGGTCGGGAGATCTACCTGCACTTTCCCGGCGGTGGGTACGGCCGGACCAGGTTCACCAACGCCTACCTGGAGAAGAAGCTCGACGTGGTGGCGACCACCCGCAACTGGAAGAGCGTGCGGGCGCTGGCCGAGCTGACCGCGGGCTGACGGCGGCACCCCTCCCGCCGGGGCGTACTGCGACGGTTGCCCGGGGCACCGGAAGTTTCCACAAGTGAGACCTGAATCGATCTTGTGTGGGATCGCCAGTCGTGGGTCGTCGCCCTGCTGCTCTGCTTCTTCTTCGGCGTGATCGGCGTGCACCGCTTCTACGTCGGCAAGGTCGGCACGGGCGTCCTGCAGCTCGTCACCTTCGGCGGCCTCGGGATCTGGACCCTGATCGACTTCATCCTGATCCTGGTCGGCAGCTTCCGCCTACACCGGCAGCGGTGACCGGACGGTCGCCCGCGCGACGTGCAACCCGTCCTCCGGGTACATCTCGTGGCGCAACCACGTCGACGTCGACGTCGACGGGCAGGTGGACAGCTCAGAGAAGCCCTACAACCAGGCCGACCCGATCTGCGTGGTCTACTGACTCGTGTCGACGGGGTGAGCCAGCACGCGGCGGGGGTAGCGTCCGAGCCGACGATCGATCGGCGAGCAGGCACGGTGAGCAGCAGTGACGATGACACTCACATACTGTCCAGACACGACCGCCGCGGACTGGCTCGTCCGGTCCGGCACACAGGCCACACAGTTGATGACCTTCGGCCCGGCGAGCTTCGAGGCGTTCGGCAGGCTCCGTTTCATCCCTGATCCCGTCGCGCCCGGTCAGGACGAGGCGGACGCCGACATTCCCGCCGGGCATCCGTCGGACATCACCCAGGCACGTCGGGCGCTGCGCCTGCTCGCGCAGTTCACCTCCACCCCGCAGGACTGCTACTTCTGCGTGTGGGAGGGCTATTCGGATATCCCGCTGCCACCGGACGTGCGGCACGGCCCACTCGTTGAGATCCCACACCGCCGCTACGCGCTGCTACGCGGCGCGCTGCACGACATCGACGCCTGGGAAGCCGACCTCGGTGGCGGTCAGCCAATCGCTCCGCCGGCCTTCGTCTGGCCGGCCGACCGCCGCTGGTGTTTCGCCAGCGACGTCGACCCGCACTGGGCCGGGATCGGCGCCGAACAGGCCGCCATCGACACGCTCATCGGCGACCCACAGCTCGACGTCGTCCCGGCCCACCCGGCAGAAGAACAACCTCTATACCGCTGAGCCGTGTGGAGTCCGACTCGGGATGCAGCGCCAGGGGCGTAACCCGGACCGCCCGCTGCGGGATGCCCCGGCGAGGCGCCGCGAGTGGGGGTGTCCAGCGGAGACTCACTGCAGGTACGCGCCCAACGGGTCCCCTGCTCACCGATGCCGGGCGGCTCTCATGCCCCGACGGTACGCCCGGCGCCGACAGTCACAGGATCTACTCCTCGACGGCGTCAGGGGTCGCGCAGCGGCCGGCGGGCGCCGCCCAGGTCGGGCAGAGCGAACGTGTAGTGGCCGTGCACGTTGATGTGTTTGTACTGGTACGCCGACAGGCGGGCGGCGTCGGCCTCCAGCACCAGGTACCCCTGGCCGCGCAGCACGCCGAGCGCGTGATGAGCAATAGTCAAGACCTGTGGATAGGTGAAGTTATCGCCGGAGGCTTCGGCGCCATCGGATCTCGCCTTCGTGCCATTCGTCGGTGGGTGTGAGCCCGGCGGCGGTGGCGACGGCAGCGGATGCTTGATGGTCGGGGTGGATGTGGGCGATGAGGGTCGGGATCGGCTGCTGGCTGAGCCAGTCGACGAGTCCTTGGGCTGCTTCGGTGGCGATGCCTCTTCCCTGCCATGGAGTTCCGACCACCCAGGCGATCTCGGCGATGGGGCCGTTGTCGGAGGGGCTGATCGTGGCTTGGACTGTGCCTGTCAGGCAGGCCCCGTCACGGAGCCGGATGACCCAGTTCAGCCAGGAGACGGCCGGATCGGGAGAGCCTGCGGTCATGCGCTGGTAGCGCGAGCGTAGGGCTTGCGGGGTGTCCGGAGTGCCGCCGGTGAAGGTGTGCAGAGCTGGGTCGGACAGCACCGTGGCCATCTCCTCGGCGTGCTCGACGAGAAGCGGCAGCAGGTCCAGCCGTCGTGTGGTGATGGTCTGCGCCGCGATGGTGCTCACGCGGCGACCGCCTCGGGGCGTTCGACCAGGTGACCGCGTTCGAAGCGACTGCCGGCGCGGACGAGGGCGACGAGGTGCTGTGCGTTGACCGCCCATCAGCGGTGTTGAGCGGCCTCGATGAGCTTGAACGCCATGGCGAGGCCGGCGGCCTTGGAGCCCGGCCCTTTGGTGACCTTCGTGCGGTGCCGGACGGTGGCGAAGGTCGACTCGGTCGGGTTCGTGGTACGCAGGTGCACCCAGTGCTCGGCGGGGAAGTCGTAGAACCCGAGCAGCTCGTCGAGGTCGTCGGTGAGTTTCTCCTCGTCCAGACGCACGTTCAGGTGCACGCCGTCCGCCCACAGATACACATGGTCCACACCGGACAGATCGCGTTTGCCGAACCCGCGCGCCTCGTCCTGCCACTGCACGGTCAGCCGAGTGGTCGTCGCCGCAGACAGCCGCGCACCGCTGCCCAGGAACCCTTCCAGGGCCGGGGCGAAGTCCTGCGATGACAGGCCGTGCAGGTACAGGTTGTGATCACCACGACGGGTCGCCACCAACTCCCGGTCAGCGTCGTCGAGGAAGAAGAACCGCTCCAACGCCTCCTGATCAGGAGGCACAGCCGCGAACCGGCCGAACTGCGCGATCTGGTCATCCGTCAAGAATCTGGTCGGCACGACCGATCAACGTACGGCACATCCGCCGTCATCAACAGACCCGAGCCTTAGCGCCGGATCCAGCGCCGTTGGTCCTCAAGGGCCGGGACCCGGGGGCCGGGATCACCCATCCCGGCCCCCGCGGCGCCGACGCTCAGAAGTGGTACGCGGTGTGGTACTCCGGCACCACCACCCTGGTACGCGGGGACGCCCTGCGGACCGCCGCGATCAGGTCGTTCAGCCGCTTGCGGTCGGCGGGGGCGACCGTCGGCGGGTTGTGCAGCGGCGTCTCGAAGTTGTCCCAGTGCACCGGCACCACGACCTTCGGGTGGTCCAGGGCCGCCATCAGCCGCGACACGTAGTCAGCCGTGGCGGTGCTGCTCGGCAACGCGACCATCGCGACGTCGGGCGCCAGGCCGGCCAGGTTGCGTTCGTGGAAATCGCTGGCGCCCATGAAGAACACCGCCGGCCCGTCGGCGACCCGCAGCTGGAAGGAGAGGGTGTCGCCCTCCGGCAGGTCGGCGATGGTCGCCGGCAGGGCCGGCTGGCTGACCCGTACGCCGGGGAAGGCCAGCGAGTACGCCGCGTTGCGGCTGTGCAGCGAGCCGACCACCTCCACGGTGTAGTCGCCGAAGTCCAACACCTCACCGCCCTTCACCGGGCTGAGCTTCCCCGACGGCACGCCGTACGCCAACCCCAGGTGGTAGGCGGTCAGCGTGCCGAAGACCCGGGCTCCGGTACGCGTGGCGATGTGCGGCACGTCGTGGAAGTGGTCCCAGTGGGTGTGCGTGACCAGCACGTTCTCGGCCCGGTCCACGTACGAGTCGACCACCGTGGCGTTGACCTCCAGCGGGGTGGCCGGGTTGAAGGCCCCCTTGAACAGCCCGGTGTCCAGGCGGCTCAGGTAGGGGTCGACCAGGACGGTCCGGTCGCCGATGTCGATGCGCCAGCCGGACGTACCCCACCAGCGGAAGCTGACCGCGCCTCGGGCTGCGGGCCGGCGGCGCGGCGGCGGTCGACGCGGCGGCCTGGGCGG
>JAEVHO010000210.1 GCA_016802835.1 Micromonospora sp. ATA32
CCCCGCTGGACTTCCGGCTCAGCTTCGGCGACTTCGGCGACGCGGCGGTGGTGCACATCGTCGACGCGCCGAGCCAGCGCGCGTCGCACGTCCAGCCGGCCGCCGCCCCCGCCGGCGACCTGCGGCTGATTCTCGGCACGCTGGCCGAGCACCGGGGCGACCGGACGGACCACGCCGACTGGGTCGCCCAGCTGCGGACCGCCGAGGATGCCGCCAAGGCGCGGGACGCCGCGGAGATGGCCGCTGAGACCGACCCGATTCGGCCGGCCCCGGGTCTACGGCGAGCTGCGCAGGGTGCTCGCCCCCGACGCGATCACCATCGGCGACGGCGGCGACTTCGTCTCGTACGCCGGGCGCTACCTGGAGCCGGCGCAGCCCGGCACCTGGCTCGACCCGGGGCCGTACGGCTGCCTCGGCACGGGCATGGGGTACGCGATGGGGGCCCGGGTCAGTCACCCGGACCGGCAGATCTGCGTGCTGATGGGCGACGGGGCGGCGGGCTTCTCGCTGATGGACGTCGAGTCGCTGGCCCGGCAGAAGCTGCCCGTCGTCATCGTGGTCGGCAACAACGGCATCTGGGGGCTGGAGAAGCACCCGATGCGCGCGATGTACGGCTACGACGTCGCCGCCGACCTCCAGCCGGAGCTGCGGTACGACCAGGTGGTGACCGCCCTCGGCGGCGCCGGCGAGACGGTGGCCAAGGCGGCCGACCTCGGGCCGGCGCTGGCGCGCGCCTTCGACGCCGGGGTGCCGTACCTGGTCAACGTGCTGACCGACCCCGCGGACGCGTACCCCCGCTCCTCCAACCTGGCCTGAGAGGTCCCGGCCGCCGCGCTCGCCGGGAGGCCGG
Source organism: Micromonospora sp. ATA32 (assembly GCA_016802835.1). Taxonomy (GTDB): domain Bacteria; phylum Actinomycetota; class Actinomycetes; order Mycobacteriales; family Micromonosporaceae; genus Micromonospora. Next base: position 851 of record JAEVHO010000210.1, read on the forward strand.
CCGCCGCGGCGGCCGCGGTTCGGCCGGCAGCAAAATCAGCGGAATGTCAGCGCCTGTCGCCGTAACGTCAGCCGCGGATCGACGGAATGTCAGAGCCGTCGTTCAGAGTGGTGTGACCAGCGAGAACGACAGGAGTTCCGATGACGTATGCGATCCGCGCGGAGGGACTGGTGCGCCGCTTCGGCAGCACCACCGCCCTCGCCGGAGTTGACCTGGAGGTCCCGACCGGGACGGTCTTCGGTCTGCTCGGGCCCAACGGCGCCGGCAAAACCACCGCGGTGCGGGTGCTCGCCACCCTGCTGCGCGCCGACGAGGGGCACGCCACGGTCGGCGGCTTCGACGTCGACCGCGACGCCCACCGGGTGCGTCAGCTGATCGGCCTGACCGGGCAGTACGCCTCGGTCGACGAGGCGCTGACCGGCACCGAGAACCTGCTGCTGATCGCCCGGCTGCTCGGGTTCAGCCGGTCCGACGCCCGGTCCCGGGCCCGGCAGCTGCTCGCCGACTTCCACCTCAGCGACGCCGCCGAGCGGGCGGCCAAGACCTACTCCGGCGGGATGCGCCGCCGCCTCGACCTGGCCGCCAGCCTGGTCGGCCGGCCCCAGGTGCTCTTCCTCGACGAGCCGACCACCGGGCTCGACCCGCGCAGCCGCAACGAGCTGTGGGACATCGTCCGTGACCTGGTCTCCGACGGCGTGACCGTGCTGCTCACCACGCAATATCTCGAGGAGGCCGACCAGTTGGCCGGCGAGATCGCCGTGGTCGACCACGGCCGGGTCATCGCCCAGGGCACCCCGGAGGAGCTGAAGTCCAAGACCGGTGGGCAGATCCTGGCGGTCCGCCCGGTCGATCCCGCCGAGCTGTCGACCGTGGTGGCCATCGCGGGCGAGGTCTCCGGCGCCACGCCGGAGGTCGCCCAGACCACCGTCACCGTCCCGGTCAACGACCCGGGTGTGCTGCCCGCCGTGGTACGCCGTCTCGACGCCGCCGAGATCCAGGTCGCCGAGTTGGCGCTGCGCGGCTCCAGCCTGGACGAGGTCTTCCTCTCCCTGACCGGCCACCGGGCCGAGCAGGACGCACCGGCCGACACCGAACTCGAAAGGACGCCGGCATGACCGCCGCGACCCTGACCGCACCGCTGGCCCCGGCCCGCCGGCTCAGCCTCGTCGCCGGCCTGCGGCACACGGTCACCCTGGCCTGGCGCAGCCTGGTGCAGATCAAGCACAACCCGATGGAGCTGCTCGACCTGAGCATCCAGCCGGTGATGTTCGTGCTGCTCTTCACGTACGTCTTCGGCGGCGCGATCTCCGGCAGCCCGGGTGACTACCTGAAGTTCGCGTTGCCCGGGATCATCGTGCAGAACGCCTTCTTCGCCACCATGACCACCGGCTTCGGGCTGAACAACGACCTCACCAAGGGCGTCTTCGACCGGCTGCAGGCGCTGCCCATCGCCCGCTGGGCGCCGCTGGCCGGGCGGATCCTCGCCGACACGGTCAAGCAGGCCTGGTCGGTGTCGCTGCTGGTCGGGGTCGGCATGGTCCTCGGTTTCCGGCTGGGCAACGGCGTCCTGGGGCTGCTCGGCGCGTTCGCCCTGCTGCTCGCCTTCTCGCTGGCCGCCTCGTGGATTTCGGTGCTGGTCGGCGTGCTGGTCAGCGAGCCGGACAAGGTGCAGATCTTCGGCTTCATGGTGATCTTTCCGCTCACCTTCACCAGCAACGCGTTCGTGCCGACCGAGACGATGCCGAGCTGGCTGCAGCGGTGGGTCGAGGTCAACCCGGTCACCATCCTGGCCGACGCGCTGCGCGGCCTGCTGGTCGGTGGCCCGGTCGCCGGTCCGGCCGGCAAGGCGCTGATCTGGGGCGCCGCCATCGCCGCGATCTTCGCCCCGCTGGCGGTACGCGCCCTCAAACGCCGAGTGTGATCCGCAGCAGCTCCCGCACCGTGCCCAACCGGGTGTCCCGACCGCCCGCGTACGCCTCGGCGAACTCCGGGTCGCCAACTGCCGCGCGGGCGGCCCGGGCAACCCGGAGCGCGTCCAGGGCGCTAACCCACCACCACGATCGCCACCACCGGCGCGTCCTTCGAATTCGACGGCGAGGTCCAGGGCGAGGTCCAGCGGAGTCGGCGCGGACCTCCAACGGCCCGAGCAGGCAGATCTGCACCCAGTCGATTCTGCCGTCCCCGGGCTCGTGCCCGGTCACCCGCACCTCATGGCAACTGCCTAAACCTCGGGCCTGTCCTCCTCGCGGGGCGGATCACCCTCGCGGCGGCGCAGGTCGTCCTCCCGCCGGCGCAGGTCCTCCTCCCAGCGGCGGAACAGGTCCTGGTCCTGCTGGGGGGAGCGGTCGGCGATGGACCGGAGGAACTCGGGGTCGTCGTCGGGAGCCGCCGGCCGGGGCTGCTCCCGCTGGGCGAAGCCGCCGCCGACCGGCCACGGGGTCCGCGGGCGGCCCGGACCGGGCTCCCGGCCGGCGACGAACCAGGCGATCGAGCCGACCAGCGGGAAGAGCAGGATGATCAGCACCCAGACGATCCGGGGCAGCGCACGGACCTGACCCTCCTCCGCGGAGAGACAGCTGATCAGCGCGCAGGCGGCGAGAACGATCTGGACCAGGAAGAGAAGGACGTACAGCCGGGCCATGTCCACATCATGGCCTACCGGGGCTCGTCACCACATCCCGCGCAGGACCAGCAGCGCGCCGAGCAGCGCGTACCCCGCGGTGGCCAGGGCGGTCAGCGGGACCGGGCGGGTGCCGGTGCGCAGCGCGCCGCGGGTGGCCCGCCCCCAGCACAGCGCAAGCGTCGCGCCCCAGCCCAGCACCGCGACGCCGGCCAGCAGGACGCCGGTCGGGCCACCGGTCACCGCCTGCCGGACGGTCAGCACGGTGACCACGGTGAGCGCCAGCAGGGTGCGCCGCCAGGCGAGCCGGGTGCGCTCGGCCTGCAGTCCACCGTCGCCGGTCACCACTCGCCGATCGCCCGGACCAGCACCGCCGCCACCAGCAGCAGCGAGCCCACACCGACGGCGAGGGCGAGGACGGCCGGGAACCGGGAGGCGGGCAGCTCCTCACCGAGTCGGATGGCCCGCTCGGTACGCGACCAGTGGTCCACTGCCCGGACCGCCACCGCGCCGCCGAGCAGCAGCAGCGCGATGGCGATCGCTTCCCGCAGGTGCCGCACCGGCAGCGGCGGCAGGAACTGCGCAGCGGCGAGGCCGCCGGCGATCAACGCCAGCCCGGTGCGTAGCCAGGCCAGGAACGTCCGCTCGTTGGCCAGCGAGAACCGGTAGTCGGGGGTGCGGCCCACCGACCGCATCTCCTGCGGGTCGAACCACCGCCTGATCGTCTGCCACACGTCGGGAGGTTATCCGTTTTGCCCCGGGAATAGCCTGAACCGGTGACCGATCTTGATGCGATGACGCTGCGCGACGTGTACGACAACCAGATCCGACCGGAGGTCCCCGACCCGGTGCCGGCCGGTGTGACGATCGAGCGGGACGGGCCGCTGGTCCGGGTTCTCGGCCTCGACCGGGGCGGCTTTCTCACCTACCGGGACCTGGGCGGGCTCGACGGCGCGGAGCTCGACGAGCTGATCGCCCGGCAGGTGGAGCTGTTCCGGCAGCGCGGCCAGTCGGTGGAGTGGAAGCTCAACGGCCACGACGAGCCGGCCGACCTGGCCGACCGGCTGCGGGCCGCCGGGTTCGTCCCGGACGAGCGGGAGACAGTCGTGATCGGGCCGGTCGCGCCGCTGGCGGCCGCACTCCCGGTCGTCCCCGAGGGGGTACGCCTGCGCGAGGTGACCTCGCGGGCGGACCTGGAGCGGATCGCGGCGATGGAGGAGGAGGTCTGGCACGACGACCGGAGTCACCTGGTGACCGGATTGGCGAAGGAGATCGCCGCCGACCCGCTGTCGATCTCCATCGTGGTGGCCGAGGCGGGTGAGACCGTGGTCAGCGCGGGCTGGGTCCGCTTCCTGGCGAACACCGGCTTCGCCACCCTCTGGGGCGGCTCGACCCTGCCGCAGTGGCGCCGCAGGGGCGTCTACCGGGCGCTGGTCGCCTACCGGGCCCGGCTGGCCGACCAGCGCGGGAAGACGTTGCTGCAGGTGGACTGCTCGGAGGACAGCCGGCCGATCCTGGAGCGGCTCGGGCTCGTCCCGGTCACCACGACCACCCCGTACGTCTACACTCCGTGATCATGGAGCAGCGGTTGACGGACGAGGAGCGGCTCACCCTCAAGACGGGCGCGTTCGGCGCCGTCTTCCTGGTGTCCAACGCCGATCCCGGGATGCTGGCCGTGGTCAAGGAGAGCTTCGCCGCGTCCGATGCGCTCTCCGGCGCGAGCGGGCTGGTGAAGGAGGCGCTGACCACCGGGCCGCTGCCGCGGCTGCCCCGGGACTCCACGCTCGAGGTCGAGTCGGTGACGTTCCCGGCGCTGGGCCGGGCGGTGCGGATCCTGCGGGAAAAGTCGCCGGACGACCTGGCCGCGTACCGGTCGGTCGTGCTGGCCGCGGCGGACCGGGTGGCGCGGGCGCACCGGGACGTCAGCCCGGCGGAGGCCGCGATGATCGACCGGATCAGGGCCGCGCTGGCCGGGCCAGCCTGAGCCCAGGGCCAGCCTGAGCCCAGGGGCCAGCCTCTAGTCCATCGGTTGCGACATGGCATGACACCTCGCGATTTGGGAGTTCACCCGGTGCTGCCGCGCCCGGTGACCTGTGTCACTCTGAGTGCCCGGGGCGTCCATGCTACTGACAGGTAACATTGCCTCCGTGGGCAACTGCACAGCAGCCTGCGGTTGACCGGGCGTCAACGGACGCGCGAGGCTGCGCCCGTGACCGGGCGAGCGATCGCACCACCAAACAGGAGGGTCGTCGAAGCGCGATGAACATCGTCGTACTCGTCAAGCAGGTGCCCGATTCGGGCGCGGACCGCAACCTGCGTAGTGACGACAACACCGTCGACCGCGGCTCGGCGAACAACGTCATCAACGAGATGGACGAGTACGCCATCGAAGAGGCGTTGAAGATCAAGGAAGCGCACGGCGGCGAGGTCACCATCCTGACCATGGGTCCGGACCGGGCGACCGAGTCGATCCGCAAGGCGCTCTCCATGGGCCCGGACAAGGCCGTGCACGTCGTCGACGACGCCCTGCACGGGTCCTGCGCCGTGGCCACCTCGAAGGTGCTGGCCGCCGCGCTGGGCACCCTCAACCCGGACCTGGTGATCTGCGGCGCCGAGTCGACCGACGGGCGCGTCCAGGTCATGCCGCACATGATCGCCGAGCGGCTGGGCGTCGCCGCCCTCACCGGCGCGCGCAAGCTCACCGTCGACGGCGGCACGCTGACCGTCGAGCGGCAGACCGAGGAGGGCTACGAGGTGGTCACCGCCTCGACCCCGGCCGTGGTCTCCGTCTGGGACACCATCAACGAGCCGCGCTACCCGTCCTTCAAGGGCATCATGGCCGCCAAGAAGAAGCCGGTGCAGACGCTCTCCCTGGGTGACCTCGGGGTCGCCCCGGCCGAGGTGGGCTTCGACGGTGCGACCAGCACCGTGCTCGAGCACACCAAGCGCCCGCCGCGTTCCGGCGGCGAGAAGATCACCGACGAGGGCGAGGGCGGCGTCAAGCTGGTCGAGTTCCTCGCCACCGAGAAGTTCGTGTGAGAGGTCTGGACATGTCTGAGGTTCTCGTCGTCGTCGAAGCCACCAAGGAATTCGGCGTCAAGAAGGTCACCCTGGAGATGCTCACCCTCGCCCGCGAGCTGGACACGCCCAGCGCGGTGGTGCTCGGCGGCCCCGGCGCTGCCGAGGCGCTGAGCGGCAAGCTGGGCGAGTACGGCGCGGAGAAGATCTACGCCGCCGAGAGCGAGGAGATCGACGGCTACCTGGTGGCCCCGAAGGCCACCGTGCTGGCCGAGCTGGTCAAGCAGGTCCAGCCGGCCGCCGTGCTGCTCGCCTCCGCCCAGGAGGGCAAGGAGATCGCCGCCCGCCTCGCGGTCAAGCTGGACAACGGCATCCTGACCGACGTGGTCGGCCTGGCCGCCGACGGCACCGCGACCCAGGTCGCCTTCGCCGGCTCCACCATCGTCAAGTCCAAGGTCACCCGCGGCGTGCCGCTGGTCACCGTCCGGCCGAACTCGGTCAACCCGACGCCGGCCCCGGCCACCCCGGCTGTGGAGCAGCTCACCGTCGCGGTCAGCGACACCGACAAGCTCGCCAAGGTGGTGAACCGGGTCGCCGAGCAGAAGGGCTCCCGGCCGGAGCTGACCGAGGCCTCCGTCGTCGTCTCCGGCGGCCGGGGCGTCGGCAACGCCGACAACTTCAAGCTGGTCGAGGAGATCGCCGACCTGCTCGGTGGCGCCGTCGGCGCCTCCCGGGCCGCGGTCGACTCGGGCTATTACCCGCACCAGTTCCAGGTGGGCCAGACCGGCAAGACCGTCTCCCCGCAGCTCTACGTCGCGCTGGGCATCTCCGGCGCCATCCAGCACCGGGCCGGCATGCAGACCTCGAAGATTATCGTCGCGGTCAACAAGGACGGCGAGGCGCCGATCTTCGAGCTGGCCGACTACGGCGTGGTGGGCGACCTGTTCAAGGTCGTCCCGCAGGCCGCCGAGGAGATCCGCAAGCGCAAGTGAGTGCGTACGGGGGCGCGCCGGTGCTCCGGCAGCCGCCCCCGTCGCGCGACCGTCCGCTCGGGCGGGCGCGGCCCGACGGGCCGGCTCCGACGAGAAGAGTGGCCATCCGGCGTCGGGTGGCCACTCTTTTCGTGTCGCAGACCCTTCCCTCGAGGCGGGAAGGGAGCTGATCGGCGGGCCGGGGAGCTGAGCCGGCCCGCCGATCAGCCCGTCAGGGTGCCCCTCAGCAGACTGTCGCCGGAGTGGGCGGGTTTGTTGTCGTACTGCTCTGCCGAAACGTCGAAACCGAGTATGCCTGAAGGTCGACGTTCCGTGGCAACGGCAGGAGTGCCTCCCCCGAACCGTTAACCGTTACCCAGCACGCCGACCGAGAACATCTGCATGGTTCTCGGGTTGATCAGCCATACCTTGTAGTTACCCCCGAACGGCGGGGAAATTCGCGACGCGCCCCTGCAGTTGCCCTTCCTTGAACACCCGCGCGTCGCCGGTGGCGGCCAGCGGGGTCGAGCCGTACGCCGCCAGCGGGGCACTCCGGCGTCCGGCGGGTCCGGTCTCGGCCGTTAGGCTGAGCGGTGATGGCATACCTGGATCACGCGGCGACGACTCCGATGCTCGACGAGGCACTGGAGGCGTACGTCGCCACCGCCCGCGAGGTGGGCAACGCGTCGTCGCTGCACGCGTCCGGTCGGCGTGCCCGACGGCGGGTGGAGGAGTCCCGGGAACGGGTCGCCGCCGCGCTCGGCGCCCGACCCTCCGAAGTGATCTTCACGGGGGGCGGCACCGAGAGCGACAACCTCGCAGTCAAGGGCATCTTCTGGGCCCGTCGCGGAGCGCGGCCCGGGCGGGACCGGGTGGTCTCCAGCGCGGTCGAGCACCACGCGGTGCTGGATGCGGTGGACTGGCTGGTGGCGCACGAGGGCGCCGAGGTGGGCTGGCTGCCGGTGGACGCCACCGGCCGGCTCGGCCCCGAGCAGCTGCGGGCCGAGCTGGCCGCGCACGGCGACCGGGTCGCCGTGGTGACCGCGATGTGGGCCAACAACGAGGTCGGCACCGTGCAGCCGGTGGCCGAGCTGGCCGCGGTGGCCGCGGAGTACGCCGTGCCGTTCCACACCGACGCGATCCAGGCGGTCGGCCAGGTTCCCGTCGACTTCTCCGCCAGCGGCGTCGCCGCGCTGACCGTGACCGGGCACAAGCTCGGCGGGCCTACCGGGGTCGGCGCCCTGCTGCTCGGCCGGGACGTCGCCGCGACCCCGCTGCTGCACGGCGGCGGCCAGGAGCGCGACGTCCGCTCCGGCACCCTGGACACCGCCGGCATCGTGGCCTTCGCGGTCGCGGTGGAGTCGGCGGTCAAGGGCCAGCAGGAGTACGCCGCCCGGGTCGCCGCCCTCCGCGACGACCTGGTCGAGCGGGTCCGGCACGCGGTGCCCGAGGTGGTGTTCAACGGCGACCCGGCGAACCGGCTGCCGGGCAACGCGCACTTCTCCTTCCCCGGCTGCGAGGGCGACGCCCTGCTGCTGCTCCTGGACGCCCAGGGCATCGCCTGCTCGACCGGCTCGGCGTGCTCGGCGGGGGTGGCTCAGCCCTCGCACGTGCTGCTGGCGATGGGCGCCGACGACGACCGCGCCCGCTCCTCCCTGCGCTTCACCCTCGGCCACACCTCCACCGCGCAGGACATCGACGCCCTGATCGCCGCCCTCCCCGCGGCCGTCGACCGCGCCCGCCGCGCCGCCGCCATCCGTACCCCCCCGCTAACCCCACCCTTCCGC
>JAEVHO010000211.1 GCA_016802835.1 Micromonospora sp. ATA32
GCCGGATGGCGGCCCGGCAGGTCCTCGGCGCGGACGCCGGCGTCGGCGAGGACGCGGACGGCGAGGTTGTCGGCATCCGCGAGGACGCCGAGCAACAGGTGCTCGGTGCCGACGGGTCGCTGCCCCTCGGACCGGGCCTCGTCGACCGCCCTTCGGACGACCTCACGCGAGCGGTCGGTGAACCGTTCGAACATCACGCCTCCCAGGAGCCTTTGACCGCCGGTCGACCGGCGTGCTTCTTGTGGACCGCCTGCCGGCTGACCTCGAGCGCGTCGGCGATGTCCTGCCAGGACCAGCCCAGCCGACGGGCGTTGTCCACCTGGACCACCTCCAGCCGCTCGAGCAGCCGGCGCAACGCGAGCACCGCCCGCAGGCCGATCCGGGGATCGGTGCTGCCGGCCGCCGCCGCGAGTTCCGTTGCCTGACTCATGCTGTAAACGTACGTTGACAGCACCGATCCTGTCAACCTTTATTGACGACCAACGCCGTGCGACGCAGTTCCGCTGAGCCACGCCGATCGGCGTGCCGTCGCGACTACCCTCGGTGAGGGAACCATGTCGTACCCGTGCGCGGCGCCCGGGAGGTGAGGCCGGATGACCGCAGACGCCCACGCGGCGGTGGTGGCCGGCGTCAACCTGTCGTCGCAGAGCCTCCTGCAGGTCGTCCGGCTGGCCGCCCGGGAGGCCGCCGCGCACGACCGGCCGCTCTGCCTGCTGCACGCCTTCAACTGGTCGGCGGCGTTCGAGGCGACCTCGGTGGCCGGTCCCAGGGCCGACGCCGAGCAGCTCATCCACGGGGCCGCCGAGGCCGCCCGGGAGATCGAGCCGGAGCTGACGGTCGGCGGCGAGATCGTGGAGGGGGCGGCCGTCGCCGCGCTGATCCGCCGGTCCGAGTCGGCGTTCATGGTGGCCCTGGGGGACGGCGGGATGGCCGGTTGCGGTGAGTGCGTACCGACGGACACGCCCGCCGTGCAGGTGGCGGCGCGGGCCGGCTGCCCGGTGCTGGTGGTCCGGCGGGAGCCGCCGCCGCAGGGACCGGTGCTGGTCGGCGTGGACGGCTCGCCGAGCTCCGCGATCGCGCTCGACTTCGCCTTCGACTGCGCCGCCCGCCGCTCGGCCCGGCTGCTCGTCGTGCGGGTGACCAACCCGGGCCGGGAGGCGGGCGCGACCGAGGAGCTGACCGAGACGGTGGCCCGGTGCGGGCGCCGGCACCCGTCCGTGCCGGCCGAGTGCCACACGATCGCGGGGGACCCGGGCATCGTCCTGGTCGAACAGTCCCGGTCCGCGCAGGTCGCCGTGGTCGGGGCGCGCGGTGACGAGCCGTGGCGCGGGATGCTCGGCGCGGTGAGCCAGTCCGTGCTCTACCACTCCCCGGCGCCGGTCATCGTCGTCCGCGGACTGACCGGCACCGCCCCGGACGGGGCATGACGAGAGGCTAACGCAGCATGGAGACGACTCTCGACCTGCACAGCCCCCTGACCGAAGACGAGCTGCGCCGGCTGGACGCCTACTGGCGAGCGGCCAACTACCTCAGCGTCGGGCAGATCTACCTGCTCGACAACCCGCTGCTGCGCGAGCCGTTGAGGCCCGAACACGTCAAGCCCCGGCTGCTCGGCCACTGGGGCACCAGCCCCGGGCTCAACCTGCTCTACGCGCACCTCAACCGGATCATCGTCGCCCGAGACCTGCCCGCCATGTTCATCACCGGTCCCGGCCACGGCGGGCCGGCCCTGGTGGCCAACACCTGGCTGGAGGGCACCTACAGCGAGCTCTACCACTCGGTCGGCCGGGACGAGGCGGGGATGGCCGCGCTGTTCCGCCAGTTCTCCTTCCCCGGCGGCATCCCGAGCCACGTGGCACCGGAGGTGCCGGGCTCGATCCACGAGGGCGGTGAGCTCGGGTACGCGCTGAGCCACGCGTACGGCGCCGCGTTCGACAACCCCGACCTGCTGGTCGCCTGCGTCATCGGCGACGGCGAGGCGGAGACCGGCCCGCTCGCCGGCAGCTGGCTCTCCAACGCCTTCCTCAACCCCGCCCGCGACGGCGCCGTGCTGCCGATCCTGCACCTCAACGGCTACAAGATCGCCAGCCCGACCGTGCTGGACCGGATCCCCACCGACGACCTGCTCGACATGATGCGCGGGTACGGCTACCAGCCGCACATCGTTGCCGGCGACGACCCCGCGGCCGTGCACCAGCACCTCGCCGCCACCCTGGACCGCGCGGTCGACGACATCACCGCGATCCAGCGCCGGGCCCGATCCGGCGGCGCCGTCGAGCGCCCCCGCTGGCCGATGATCATCCTCCGTACGCCGAAGGGCTGGACCGGGCCGCGCGAGGTCGAGGGCAAACAGGTCGAGGGCACGTACCGGGCCCACCAGGTGCCCTTCTCGGAGGTCCGCGACAACCCGGCGCACCTGGCCGAGCTGGAGCGCTGGCTGCGCAGCTACCGCCCGGAGGAGCTCTTCGACGCCACCGGTGCCCCGGTCGCCGAGCTGACCGCGTTGCCGCCCACCGGGCAACGGCGGATGAGCGCCAACCCGGTCACCAACGGCGGGACCGTCCTGCGGGACCTGACGCTGCCGGACTTCCGGGACTACGGCGTCGACGTCGAACGCCCCGGCGCGACGGTCGCCAGCGCCACCGGGGAGCTGGGCAAGTGGGTGCGCGACGTGATCAGCGCCAACCCGGAGATGTTCCGCCTCTTCGGCCCCGACGAGGTCGCCTCGAACCGGCTCGGCGCCGCCTTCGAGGTCACCGACCGGACCTGGATGGCCGGCATAGTCCCCGGCGACGACCACCTCTCCCCCGACGGCCGGGTGATGGAGGTCCTCTCCGAGCATCTGTGCCAGGGCTGGCTGGAGGGTTACCTGCTGACCGGCCGGCACGGCATCTTCACCAGCTACGAGGCGTTCATCCACATCGTCGACTCGATGGTCAACCAGCATGCGAAGTGGCTGAAGGTGACCCGGGCCATCCCCTGGCGGCAGCCGCTGGCCTCGCTGAACTACCTGCTCTCCAGCCATGTCTGGCGGCAGGACCACAACGGCTTCTCGCACCAGGACCCGGGCTTCATCGACCACGTGATGAACAAGAAGGCCGAGGTGGTCCGGGTCTATCTGCCGCCGGACGCCAACACCCTGCTCTCCACGATGGACCACTGCCTGCAGAGCAGGCACTACATCAACGTGGTGGTCGCCGGCAAGCAGCCGGCGCCGAACTGGCTGCCGATGAAGGAGGCCGTCCAGCACTGCCGTCGCGGCCTCGGCATCTGGCAGTGGGCCAGCACCGACGCCGGCAGCGAGCCGGACGTGGTGCTGGCGTGCGCCGGCGACGTACCGACCCTGGAGACGCTGGCCGCCGCCGACCTGCTGCACCAGCACCTGCCCGGGCTGAAGGTGCGGGTGGTCAACGTGGTCGACCTGATGCGGCTGCAGCCCGCCTCGGAGCACCCGCACGGGTTGCCGGACAGCGAGTTCGACACCATCTTCACCCGGAACAAGCCGATCATCTTCGCGTACCACGGTTACCCGTGGCTGATCCACCGGCTCACCTACCGTCGGGCCGACCACGAGAACCTGCACGTGCGCGGCTACAAGGAGGAGGGCACCACCACCACGCCGTTCGACATGGTGATGCTCAACGACCTGGACCGCTTCCACCTGGTGATCGACGTCATCGACCGGGTGCCGGGGCTGGCACCGCGCGCCGCGCACCTGCGCCAGGAGATGGTCGACGCCCGCCAGGAGTGCCGCGACCACACCCGCCGGTACGGCGAGGACGACCCCCGGGTGGCCGAGTGGCGGTGGGTCCGCGAAACCGACCCGACGAACCGCTAGGCGCCGGCGATGGACAACGACGAGATCCTGGTCGGCTACGACGGCTCCACCGACGCGTCGGTCGCGCTGACCTGGGCGCTGGACGAGGCGGCCCGGTCCGGCCGCCCGGTACGCCTGGCGTACGTCTTCGAGTGGCTGACCGTGGCCGGCTGGATCGGGCCTGGCATCGCCCCCGGGGTCTGGCCGGACAGACGGCCCGCGGCAGGTCGAGGAGCTGGTCCGCAAGGCGGCCGCGGACGCCGCCGCCGAGCTGCCCGGGGTCAGGGTCGTCGGTGAGGTGTTCGACGGCCCGCCCGCGCTGGTGCTCCAGGAACGTTCGGCGGAGGCCGGCCTGCTGGTGCTGGGCAGCCGGGGCCACGGCGGCTTCGGCGGCCTGCTCGCCGGCTCGACCGCCGTGTCGGTCACCGCCCACGCGCACTGCCCGGTGGTGGTGGTCCGCGACGGGCAGCCCCGGACGGCCGGGCGGGTGGCGGTCCGGCGTGGACGGCTCGGACTCCTCGCTGCTGGCCCTCGGCTTCGCCGTCGAGCGGGCCGCCCAGCGTGGCCTTCCGCTGCACGTGGTGCGGGCCTACGAGCCGCCGGGGGACCGGCGGTCGCCGGGCTTCGACCCGGCGGAGGCGACCGCCGCAGAGCGGGCGGCGTTGGACGAGCCGCTGGCCCGGTGGCGGGAGACCTTCCCGCACGTCGAGGTCACCGTGGAGGTGATGCCCGGCAGCCCGGCCGCCGCCCTGGTCGAGGCCAGCCGGCACGCACAGCTCGTGGTGGTCGGCAGCCGGGGGCCGCGGTGGGCTGCGCGGAATGCTGCTCGGCTCGGTCAGCCAGCAGCTGATCCAGCACGCCCACTGCCCCGTCGCGGTCGTCCGCGAACGCTGAACCGCCTGCGGCGCAGCCCTCCGACGGCCGGGTCAGGCCGGGTGGTGGGCGGCGAGCAGGGTCGCCTCCCGCTCCGGGTCCAGGCCCACCGTCGCCCGCGCCGGCCGGCGCGCGCGGCGGCAGCGACCCCACCTGCCGCAACCACCGCCACGTGTCGGCGACCGTCTCGGCCGCCGGGCGGCAGCTCAGCCCCGCCGCGTACGCCCTGTCGACGCCCCGCTCCTGCAACCAGCGGTACTCGTGCCCGGCCGGGATCCAGATCGGCAGGTCGTTCCAGGGCACCACCCCGGCCGCCAGGATCGGCTCCGGATCGGTCCACCGCAGCCGGGCGCCGGACCCGGTCACCGCGACGCAGGCGTCGAGCAGCTCGCCCATCGTGGTGTGCCCAGTCCGGCTGATCACGTTGTAGGCCCCGCCGAGCCCGTCGGCGCTTCGGTCCAGCATCCAGGCCGCCAGGTCCCGCACGTCGACGTACTGCACCGGAAGGTCGACCGGGCCCGGCGCGAGGACGTCGCCGCCCCGGGCGATCCGCCCCAGCCACCAGGGCAGCCGCCCGATGTCCTCGCCCGGCCCGAGGATCAGCCCGGCGCGGGCGAGCAGCGCCCGGTCGCCGAAGACCTCCACCGCGGCCCGCTCCCCACCGGCCTTCAGCTCGGGGTATCCGCCGTCCAGGGCGTCCGCTGCCGCGTCGACCACCGGCGCGTCCTCCGCCGAGCCGGGGACGACCGGCTCGGCGTAGACCGAGCCGCTGGAGACGTACACGTAGTGACCGACCCGGTCGCGCAGCGACCGCCCCGCGTCCCGCACCGCCCGCGGCGCGCCGTCCCAGGTGTCGACCACCACGTCCCACTCGCCGCCGGCCAGCGCGGCCAGGCCGTCGGGCGCCGTCCGATCACCCCGCAACCGGTGTACGCCCTCCGGCGCCGCGCCGTGCAACCCACGGTTGAAGACCGTCACCGTCCAGCCCCGGCGCACCGCCTCGGCGACCGTGGCCCCGCCGACGAATCCCGTACCACCCAGCACCAGCAGTCTCATGCGTACCAGCCTGCCCGAACGGGAGCCCGGGTCGGGCACATGTTCACGGTGAGCGGATCTGCCCACGGCAGAAGCCGCCGCACCCGGAGTCGACGACTCCGGGTGCGGCGCGGCGGGTCACTGGGAGCGGAGGATCAGCGTCCAGGTTGTCGTCGTGGTGCTGGGGGCGGCGCCGGTGGCGGTGAGCCCGCCGTACGTGCCGGTCGGTACCGATGCCGCCGAGTCGGCGAGCAGCCCGGTGACCCGGCCACCACCCGTCTGCGAGCTGTTGCTGCGGACCGCCACTCCCGGCGGCGCGACCAGCGAGGTGGAGGTGGAGTCGCCGTGCATCCAGTACGACACCGCCCAGCTCCGCTCGGGCGGCGACGGCGGCGGACGGGGTGACCCGGGCGGCGGCGCTGGCCGGGTCCGTGGCGGCGGCGAACGCGCTGACCGGCTGGGCCGGGTCGACGCCCCGGTACGCGGCGAGCATTAGATTGCCCTTCGACTGCGCGCCGAGCGTCACGCGTACCGTCGCTCCCGCGTCACCCGCGACCGCGACCTTCCGCCACGCCGTCGTGGTGCGTTCCCGCCGTCGATGCGGCGCAGCGGCGTCCAGCCGGTGACGCCGGCGGGCTCGCCCGTGCTGGCGTGGGTGTTCTGGCTCAGGAACATCAGCAGGGTGTCCCCCGCCTGAGCGCCGGACGGCACCACCACGGAGTGCGTCGTGGCGTTGGCGTTCGCGGTGGCCTGCCCGACGAAGGAGATCGTCTCCGGGATCGGGGCGACCGTGACCTGCCCGGTGGCCGTGTTCGTGGCACCCCGGTCGTCGGTGACGGTCAGCGTGACGGTGTAGGTGCCGGCCTGCGCGTAGGTGTGCGAGGTGGTCGGCACGCTGACCGTGTCGGCGGTGGATCCGTCACCGAAGTTCCAGGAGTAGTCCTGGATGGCGCCGTCGACGTCGGTGGAGCCGGCGCCGGAGAGCCCGCACACCAGCCCGGAACAGGAGGTGGCGAGGTTCGCCACCGGCGCCTGGTTGGCGGCGCGCCCGGGCCCTTCAGGAACTTCACGTAGTCGATGTCGCCGGCAAAGTAGTCGCAGGTGACCGTCACCCCGTCGCAGGAGCTCTTGCCGCCGATCGACAGCTGCCAGGTGTTCGCGATGGTGCCGGTGGGTCCGGTCAACCGGCTGGTCCGTACGCCGTCGACGTACATCTCCACGTAGGTCGACGTGCGGTTGCAGGTGACGGTGTGCCACTGCCCGTCGGCGATCGGGGTGTCCGTGTAGCCGGTGCGCGAGGCGCCGTCGGCGCCCCGGAACAGGCATTTCGGCTTGCCGCCGGGCGCCTCGAACTTCCAGTAGCCGCCGAGCGTCCCGCCCTGCCCCTTTTGGAGGATGTTGCCGAACGAGTACGTCGTCCGGTAGCGGATGGTGAACGAGAAGTCGCCCGTGTCCGGGTTGAACTCGGTGCTGTGCGGCACCAGGTTCACGTGCCCCGGCACGTACTCCATGTCGGTCGGCAGGTGGGTCGCGAACCGGTGGCCGGTCGCCCCGGCGAACACCACGCCGGGTGCCACCTCCGCCCCGATAGCGCCGTTGCGGCCGTTGCCGCTGCTGTCGCGCAGCGTGGTCGCGCCCGCCGGCTCGTCCATGCTCCAGAACGCGACCGTCCTGGTCGCGACCGCCTGTGCCGGCGAGGCGCCGACGACGGTCCCCACCGCCACCAGCGCGGTCGCCACAGCCAGCCTGCCGACCATACGCATCACCCGTTGTCGCGTGTCTGAGCGCATCCGCCCAACCTCCTCCTGGTCACCGGTCCCCTACCGTGGCACGGGAAGTGACCCTGCTCCATGGCCCATCGGTACGGTGTGGACGGACCCTCCGGTCGCCCGACCCGGCTGGGTGACCTGGCGGCGCCGCCGCCCGTTGGCCGCCGGCCGACCTGAGGATCCCTTCGAGAGCAGGAAGGCTCGTCACCATCGGTGACGAGCCTGTCCGTACTGTTCAAACGGGTGGTGGGCGATACTGGGTTTGAACCAGTGACCTCTTCCGTGTCAAGGAAGCGCGCTCCCACTGCGCCAATCGCCCGTGCTCGCCAGCCCGGGAGGAACCACGGGCCCGGCGACGGTCGACCCCCTCGGGGGCGGATCGCGAGCGGACGACGGGATTCGAACCCGCGACCCTCACCTTGGCAAGGTGATGCGCTACCAGCTGCGCTACGTCCGCGTGCCACCGGCGTTCGTCGGTGACGGGACGACTCTACCCGACGCCAAGATCGCCGTACGCATCGACCCGCCGGCCCCGGTCCGGCCGCGCCGACGGGCCGGTGATTGCGCTGCTCACCGGCTGGGTACTGACCGATCGACAGCACACCACACCCCTGAAGGAGGCTGTCGTGGGTATCGGTACGAGCATCTTCCTGATCGCGGTCGGCGCGATCCTCACCTTCGCGCTGGACGCGAGCATCGGCGGCGTCAACCTCGACGTCGTCGGCTGGATCCTGATGGCCGCCGGCGTGCTCGGCCTCATCATGACCACGCTGGTCTGGGGCCGCCGCCGCCAGGTCGTCACCACCGCCGAGCCGGTGGAGTACCGCCGGGTCGAGGAGCGCCGGGACGTCGGCCCGCCGCTCTGACCCGCCGCACCCCGCCGCGGCCGACGGAGGTGGACGGTCCGCAGGCGGACGTGAGCTGGACAGTCCCGCGGGCGGACGCGAACTGACACGGGAGTGCCGGTCACCATCGGTGGCCAGCACTCCCGTGACGTCTGTCAACGCATCAGCTCGTTCAGAGTGCCGTAGTCGAGTCCGTCGGCGAGCGCCTGGTACGTCCCGGCGCCGAACGCCTCCTCGGCCGCGCGCCGGGCCACCCCGTACGCGGCCTCCGCGACCGACGAGCCGAGGCTCACCCGGGCGACGCCGAGCCGCGCCAGCTCCGACACCGGCGGTGCGCCCGGACCGGCCAGGATGTTCACCGGCGCCGGGATGGCCGCGACGAGGGCGGCGACGGTGTCCGGGTCGACCACCCCGGGCACGAACACCCCGTCCGCACCCGCCGCCAGGTACGCGGCGGCCCGCGCGACCGTCTCCTCGACGCTCCGGCGCCGCGCAGGAACGTGTCGACCCGCGCGTTGACGTAGAGCGGCACGCCGGAGGCGTCAGCGGCGGACCGTACGGCGGCGAGCCGGGCGCACTGGTCGTCCACGGTCCGCAACGGCGCGACGCCGTCGGGCGCGGCGTCCTCCACGTTCACGCCGACGGCGCCGGCCCCGATCACGGCCCGTACGGTGGCGGCGACCTCGGTGGGCGTCCCGCCGTACCCGGACTCGATGTCGGCGGTGACCGGCAGCGGCACCGCCGCGACGACCCGGCCGACCAGGTCGACGGCCGCGTCGCGGCCGAGGGCGTCGCCGTCGGGCGCGCCGAGGCT
>JAEVHO010000212.1 GCA_016802835.1 Micromonospora sp. ATA32
AGCTCGGTGAAGCGAGTGCTGAAGGTGCCCAGCGACGAGCAGCCCACCGCGAAACAGACCTCGGTGACGCTGAGGTCACCACGACGCAGCAGCGCCATCATCTGCTGGCGCCGACTCCAACGCTCAAAGAGTTAGGACTTGTAAGTTGGCTGTCCGCAGCACGGGGTTTCGGACCCCACAGGGGTCAAGGGATCCGCCGAGTCAAGGGATCCACGAGCACCAGGCACACGCCTTGACCAACTCAATCAAGAAAAGAGGGTTTCCACAGGCTCTGACACCTGTGGAAACCCTCTCGCTGTCGGGACGGCCGGATTCGAACCGACGACCCCTTGACCCCCAGAGATCGGCAATGCGGTCCGGTTCGGCTCGCACCGCTGGTCCACGGTCTGTTGGTGGTCACCGTGGTTCCGCTCGGTGTCGTCGGTTGCTGTACTTCGCTGCTGTACTGCTCGGTCCTGCTTGCCGGCAGCGCTTCGTCGGTTTTGGCCTCATTAGGGGCTCTAATGTGCAAAAGTCCGATTACCTATATCTGCACTTCGGCGTGACTCGGGGTCGCTGTCGTGGCAGCGCCTGCCGGAGACACACCATGAGAGGCCACATCGTGACAATCACTTCAATCCGTCATCGTCGACGCGCCGTGCTGCCGGCACTCACGGCCGTCACCGCTGCCTGCGCCGCCACCGCCGTACTGATGCTCACTGGAACCGGCGCCAGCGCCCAGCCAGCGCCGGTCGGCCTGGGGACAGCGGCGAACTTCTCCGTGCTCGCCGGCTCCACCGTCACCAACACCGGCGACAGCTTCCTGGCGCAAAGCCTCGGCGTCCACCCCGGCAACACCGCCACCGGCTTCCCCCCGGGCACCGTCGCCGGCGAGATCCACCTCGCCGACGACGTCGCCCTACAAGCCAAGAACGACCTGACCACCGCCTACAACAACGCCGCCGGCCGAACCCCATTCACCAGCCTCCCCGCCGAACTCGGCGGATCCACGCTCACCCCCGGGGTGTACCGCATCGGTGCCGCCCAACTGACCGGCACCCTGACCCTGAACTCCCAGAACGACCCGGCGGCTGTGTTCATCTTCCAGATCGAGTCCACCCTCATCACGGCGGCCAACAGCAGCGTCGTGTTCATCAACGGCGCCTCACCCTGCAACGTCTACTGGCAGGTGGGCAGCTCGGCCACGATCGGCACGGGCACCCGATTCGTGGGCAACATCCTGGCCCAGACCTCGATCACCATGAACACCGGCGCAACCCTCCAAGGCCGCGCCCTGGCCCAAACCGGCGCCGTCACCCTCGACACCAACACCATCAACGCCCCCGTCTGCCTCCAACCCACAGGAACCCCGACAACCACTCCGACGGGCACCCCGACCGGTCAGCCCACCGGCACCCCGACGGGCACACCCACCGGAACTCCGACGGGCACACCCACCGGCACCCCGACGGGCACACCCACCGGCACCCCGACAGGCACACCCACCGGCACCCCGACGGGCCAGCCCACCGGAAGCCCCACAGGCGGTCCGACTGGCCAACCGACGGGAGCTCCGACCGGGTTTCCGACCCCAAGCCGCACACAGCTACCGGTGACCGGGGGTAGCGGCGGTAGCACGCTGCTACCCGTCCTGACGGGCCTCGGCAGCATCGCCGTCGCCGCCGGCGCCGCCCTGCTTCTCGCCTACCGCCGCAGGACCTCCGAGTCCTGACCGGGCAGACCCCGGCGGCCGGTCACCGGCCGCCGGGGTCACGGCTCCAATACGCCCGTTGCGCGGATCATCTGAAAAGTGGTTCACCGACCTGGGCACGCCCAACGTGCAGGCCAAGGGCAGCGCCGTGACTACTTCCAGTGGTATTGATCTAGGCAGTGCACGTAGGGGATCAAATCGGACGAGAGCTGTGCTGAGCTGCTGCTACACCGGCGATCGATGGTCGATGATGGTCATCCTTGGCTCCCCTTCGACGGCCTGGAAACGGCATGATCTTGGGTGCTGCCGGCCCGGCCTACTCAACCCGCCCAGCCCCCTCCCCCGCTGCGGCCCCTAGCCATCCCGTCGGCCTTCGTCCGCACACCGTGGAGTGTGTGGGGCCTGATAGGTCAAGGTGGAGCACCCCACCGTCTGAACGACCTTGACCAGGCAGGCCCCACACACTCGGCTCTGCCCCGACGGAGGGTGGCGGGATGGCGGCTCGCACCGTCAAGGGAATCCGCGCTGTTCTCCGCTCGGCGCTTTCTCAGGCTGTGGTGGAGGAACTGGTCGTGAAAAACGTGGCGGCTCTCGCGAAGCTCCCGCCGATCCGCACCCGCAAGGGAAAGTCGTGGAGCAGTGAGGAAGCCCGGGCCTTCCTGGAGGCATCCCGCGACGGCTACGACTACCTGTACGCCGCCTACGTGCTGGTCCTCGTGCTCGGACTACGCAAGGGCGAAGTCCTCGGTCTTACCTGGGACCACATCGAGTGGGACGGCTGGGACAAGCCCTGCACCCCACACGGCGAGGACTTCTGCGAGGACTTCTGCGAGGACTTCTGCGAGCACTGCCGCGACAACCACGACATCAACCTCGTGATCGACAAGCAACTCCAGCGGGTACCCGGTCGGCTGCTGCACCGAGCCACCAAGACGGAGGAGTCCGACGCTCCCCTACCGCTGCCGGCCATCTGCGTCACCGCGCTGCGGCACCGCTTCCGGCAACAGGAGATCGCGAAGGAGAAGGCCAGCGATGCCTGGCACGACACGGGCATGATCTTCACGACCCGCTACGGACTGCCAGTCGAGCCGCGCAACTTCAACCGCTCGTACGACAGCCGCATAGCCCGCGCCGGTATCCGAAAGATCACCGTCCACGACGCCCGCCGCACCTGCGGTTCGCTGCTGGTCGACCTGGACGTGCATCCCCGGATCGCGACGGCAATCCTGAGGCACGCGGACTTCTCGATCACGATGGAGATTTACAGCCAGGTCTCGTCCAAGGCCACCCGCGAAGCCCTGCGGAAGCTCGGCGAGAGCCTCGATCAATGAGCCGTTGCTGTACTTCGCTGCTGTACAAGATCAGAAATGGCCACCCGGAAAATTCCGAATGGCCTCTGACCTGCGTCGGGACGGCCGGATTCGAACCGACGACCCCTTGACCCCCAGTTTTACAACGATTCTGTCACGCCATACCAGAAGAGGTTGAAACATCCCTAGAAATGGACAGAAACGACGGCCTGAGCTTGGCGTTTAACCTGCTGGCCCGGTTGGCTGGGGATTCGAGCCGGGATCAGTCTGTGCGCTGTGGACAGTGAGCGGCCTTGGCGTGATCATGGTGTTGCTGAGACATCGATGATCGACACCAAGGCCGTGAAGATGAGTGTGCTGGATGACGCTGCCCGCGTCGAGGCTTTAGCGGTGTTGTCCACGTTCCGGACCGAGTTCTACCGCTGTCTGACCGCCCGCGCTGACGCCCTGTTCGAGGTGACTGACGCGCTGTTGTGTACGGACGGGCCGGTCAGGTCGCTGGTTGATCTGGTGTTGGCGCCCGAGCACCGCCGCGGGCACGGGGGCATGTATGACGGGTTGAACTGCGGACGCGTCGACGTCGCGCGGCTGCGCCGCGCCGTGGCGGGCCTGCCGATGCCGCGGGCCGCCGACGGGCGGATCATTCTCGCTGTCGACGTCAGCCCTTGGCTGCGCTCCGACGCCCAGACCAGCCCGGACCGGCTGTTCTGCCACGTCTACGGCCGCGGCAAGGGCCAGTCGCAGCTGATCCCGGGCTGGCCGTACTCGTTCGTCGCGGCGCTGGAGAGCGGGCGGACCTCGTGGACGGCGATCCTCGACGCCGTCCGGCTCGGCCCGGCCGACGACGCGGCCGCCGTCACCGCCGAGCAGCTACGCGCCGTCGTGCAACGCCTCATCGCCGCCGGTCACCACGCGCCGGGCGATCCGCGGATCCTGATCGTGTGCGACGCCGGCTACGACATCCCCCGTCTGGCGTTCCTCCTCGCCGACCTGCCCGTGGACCTGCTCGGACGGCTGCGCTCGGACCGGGTGATGGCCCTGCCACCACCCCCACGGCTACCCGGCGCCAACGGCCGGCCACCCAAACACGGCCCCGAACTCGCCCTCGCCGACCCTGACACCTGGCCAGCACCGCAGACCGTCACCACCACGCAAACCTCCCGCTACGGCACCGCCACCGCGACCGCCTGGGACCGGGTCCACCCACGGCTGACCCGCCGCACCTGCTGGCTCGACCACCACGGTGACCTGCCGATCATCGAAGGCACCCTGATCCGGCTGCAGGTCGACCACCTGCCCGGCGACCGCCACCCGAAACCGGTCTGGCTGTGGACCTCCATCACCGCGGCCACCGCCGCGGACGTGGACCGCAGCTGGCAGTCCTACCTGCGCAGATTCGACCTCGAACACACCTTCCGGCTACTCAAACAGACGCTGGGCTGGACCCGACCCAAGATCCGCACACCCGACGCCGCTGACCGGTGGACCTGGCTGGTCATCGCCTGCCACACCCAGCTACGCCTCGCCCGCGGACTCGCCCAGGACCTCCGCCGGCCCTGGGAACGACCCGCCGACCCGCACCGGCTCACCCCCGCCCGGGTCCGCCGCGGGTTTCGCCACATCCACCCGAAGACCACCCACCCCGCCAGCGCACCAAAACCCAGCAAGGCCGGACCCGGACGCCCCCGAGGATCGACAAACCGACAGCCCGCGCCTAGCTACGACGTCGGGAAGACCGTGAAACGCGCCCGATCCATCACCGAACGACGAGAGCAGACCGGTTAAACGACAAGCTGAGATGCTGTTCCATCCTGCGTCCTGCTGCCCCGTCCGCCGCTTGCGATCTCCTCCGTTACCGGGCCCGTTACCGCGGATCGTCAAGCATCTCCCATGTCAGACCGTCCGGCCAGGCCACGGCATCGCGCGGGTCACCGGCTTCGAAATCGACCGGCAGACTCGGCGGCTCGGCCACCCCTACCCCGCGGCAACGTCGACTACCGTGGGTCATAGCGTTGTCGTCAGGAAGCGGCCTGAGGAGGCTGGTCGATCATGGGTGGTGCCAACACCGGCGGGGCGCCGGCCGGTTCCCGCTACGCCGACCAGCGGCCCTACGTCGTCGCGAGCCGGTTGGACGACCTGCGGGGACCCACCAGAGGCCTGGTGAGCCTGGACCGCCGGCTCGACTGGTCCGGGCGGGCGCACTACGACCTGGGCAACCCTCGGCGCCTGGCAAGCATGTACGAGACCGTGCTGCGCGAAGCGACCGCCCACGACGACCTCACCCAGTGGCTCGACGGCGCGACGCTGCTACGCCTGTGGCCGAGCCTCGTGTTGCCCCCACAAGTTCGCCGACTGTGGGAAGCACGGTTCCCCGAACTGGCCAGCGCGCGCCGGCACGCCGCATAGTGGCCGACCAGACCCCGCCGATCCATCGCCGGCTGGCGCAGATCGCCCTGCAGGTCGGCGGCCGGTACGGGTTCGCGTTGGCCGGCGGGCACGCGATCGCCGCACACGGGATCCTCGACCGGCCCAGCGAAGACGTCGATCTGTTCGCCGACTGGCAACGCCGCGCCGATTTCTCCACCGCCGTGGACGAGATGATTGGCGCCTATCGGGACGAAGGCTTACGCGTCGACATCGACCTACGACTCGACACGTTCGCTCGGCTGCACGTCACCGGCCCAGCCCACCCGGACCAGCAGCACCGCGTGGAACTGGTCGCGAACTGGCGCGCCCAGCCGCCCGTCCAGATGGAGATTGGGCCCGTCCTGCACCCCGATGACGTGATGGCAGGCAAAATGGATGCCCTCTACAACCGGGCAGCCGCCCGCGACTTCCTCGACATCGATGCCGCCATCACCAGCGGCCGCTACACCCTCGACCAGCTTTGCGAACTCGCGCACGCCGCCGACGATGGATTCGACCGAGCGATGTTCGCCGCGATGCTCCGCCACGTCGACCGCTTCGACGACGAAGACTTCACCGACTACGGTCTGGCACCGGATGAGATTGCCGGAATGCGGGCTCGCGTTGCCGGATGGCGGGCCGACTTACTTCGAGAAGTCGAGTAGTACGGCCTGCCCTGGCGCCTCCATCCACTGGGCTTTTCCGACTCAGGGCACGACCGGGTCGGGGTTTCCGTTCCGACAGTCGCTCGCGGCGGCCTCATCGATGAGGGAGTTGTCGAGGAGCCAGTCAATGGCCCGGCGAGTTGCCCGGGCCTGTTGAAAGGCGTGCCAGGCCGTCAGTAGATGACGGATACTCCTCGTGCAGTTCGTCCTTGAACCGACGGAAGGCACCCCTGCCCCGGACGGCCCGTGAGAGCCTGCGGCGCGCCTGCTCGTCGCTGACCCGCTCGGCGAAGTCGGCCATGTCGCGGTGCCAGACGGAGGACGGTAGCGCCTCGATCGGGACCAGGTCGAGTTCGTCGAGGTCCACAGGTGTCTTCCCGTCGATGCCGCCGTCGGCCGTCCACATCATGATCTGTCCGCTGCCAGGGTCGATGAGCCAGCGGTACTCGTACGCGCTCTGGTTCTGCAGCGCCGTGGCGATCTCTTCGAGATCGAGGTGGCGTACGTCGAGCATGGTGTCCACTCCCGTTGCCGTGGTCGTCGGCAGCCACGGTAGGTCCGCTTCCCTCTCGGCCGCGAGACTGCCGGCCCGGCCGATTATCAGCACGGGGACCGAGGCCGTGAGGTGACTACTGCTCCGGCAATCTGGAATCGGGAGACCGGTCAGCTACAGCCCAGCGGCGTCGAGGGTCTTGAGGAACGTCGGCCGGCGCTTGTGCTCAACCCGCAGCTCCGCGAGGTACTGCCCAAACGCCGCATGTTCTCCGGTGGCCTGGTACGCCGGTCGCAGGGCGGGGAGCAACGCGACGGCCCGCCGGTAGCGCCGCTTGTCGGCCGAGTTGAGGATCGCCTGCTCGACGAGGTCCCGGTACGGCTGGATCACCTCCTCCGGATGCGTCACGGCCCGCCCCTGCAGCAGGGTCTGCCACTGCGGCCCGCCGAGCCACCGCCGGTGGTGCAGGGCCTCCTGCCAGGCCTGGTCGTCACGACCCACCGCCAGCAGCACGTCGACCAGCTCGGAGGCGTACGCCGGCTGCTGGGTGATCCGGTCGCGCAGCACCCCCAGAACCCACGCCGTCGGATCGTCGCCGCCGGCCCTTTCCACGGTGCCTATCAACGATCGGTACCCGCAGCGGTGGGATGCCGTGCGAACTCCTCCCGACGGACCCGCACGGCACCCGGCGTGTCGCCAGCGGTGACGAGCATGTCGACCAGGAGGTCACGGAGCCGGTCGGTGTAGGGCGAGCCCGCGTTGGCGGCCACGCCCCGCCGGGCCCAGTCCATCGCCTCGTCCCGCCGTCCGGCGGCACGTAGCGCCTCGGCGATCCGTTGGTACTGCACGGCGTTGGTCAGGTGCTCGGCCAGCACCGCGACGTACCGGTCGACATCTCCCGACACCTCAGCGAGCTGCTCGCGCAGGTCACGCACCGCGAACGCGGCGGTCCACGACTCCGGGTCGGCCACACGTGCCCGCTCGGCGACCAGCCGCTCCACCTCTGCGATCCCCCGCTTCCCCAGCGGGCGCGAAGTCGGCCAGCCGGATGCGGGGCCAGCCGGGACCGTCGCACCCCAGCTTCAGCAGCCAGCCGGCCAGGCTGACCCGGTTCGGCAGTGCCGCCGCGCACGCCTTCGCGTACAGGTCCACGATCTCCTGCAGGTCGTCGCCGACGATCCCGGAGGAGTCGTCCAGGTACATCAGGGCCCGGGTAATGCGGTCGACGGCCTTCCGCAACACCGGCACCGCAAGGTCTGCCCGGCCTCCGGCGACGAGCCGATCACACTCCTCGGCCACCTGGCGGGCGGTCTGCGAGTGCTCACGCCGACCTCGGTATGGATCCCGCCGCCGATCCCAGCGCAGCCGGTCCACCAACACCGTCAGCTCGTCACCGGTCATCCGTCCATCTCAGCAGACCTCGACCCGAAGCTCGGGAACCCGCCGCCCTATCGGTGGGGCGTGCCCAATGACCAGGATCTGGACAATGCGATCGAGACGGTCGTCGTCGACGGACGAGCAGCACAGCGCGTTCGTCACCGTGATCGAGGACGAGATTCCCCTGCCAGCCGCGGCCGCCCTGCTGGGCACTTCGATCACCATCACCCCGGTAGATCAGCCGCCCGGCGAGGCGAGAAGCCGGAGGAAGTGCGCGACGGTGTCCGCCATCGCGGCTCTGCCGAGGGACAGGTAGGCGCGGGGATCGGTGACGACGCCGTCGCCGGCGAGGTGGGCGCGGACCGCGGAGGTGAACGCGACGTTCAGCGCCGTGCCGATGTTGATCTTAACGATTCCACCTGCCGCCGCCCGCACGAGTTCCTCGTCCGGCACGCCCGACGAGCCGTGCAGCACCAGCGGCACGCCGACGGCGTCCCGCAGCTTGGCGATCAGCGCGTGGTCGAGGGCCGCCGTCCGGGTGGTCATGGCGTGGCTGCTGCCGACCGCCACGGCGAGCGCGTCCACCCGCGTCGCCGCCACGTACGCCGCCGACTGGTCCGGATCCGTGCGGGCGCCCGGCGCGTGGGCGTCCAGCGGCGCCTCGCCGTCCTTGCCACCGATCCGGCCCAGCTCCGCCTCGATCCAGAGGCCGCGCTCGTGGGCCCAGTCGGCGCCCGCCGGGTCGCCTCGACGTTGGCCGCGTAGGGCAGCCCGGCCGCGTCGTACATCACGGAACTCACCCCGGCGTCCGCGGCCTGACGCAGCAGGTCCTCGTCGCGTACATGGTCGAGGTGCAGCGAGACGTCGACGGCGGCGGCCCGGGCCACCTCCGCGGCCGCCCGGGCGATCGGGAGCACGCGCCCGCCGTGGTATCTCACCGCGTTCTCGCTGATCTGGAGGATGGCCGGGACGCCGACCCGCTCCGCGGCGTCCACGATGGCCTCGGCGTGTTCGAGGGTGATGACGTTGAAGGCGGCGGCCGCGTGGCCGCGGCCCGCGGCCGCCCGACAAGGCCGGCGGTGGATGACAGGGGCATCGGGGGACTCCGGTCGTCAGGTGGTGTGCGGTCTCGGCGTGCGGGACTCGACCGGTCGGGGGGCGAGCCGGTGGTAGGTGTCGGCGTCGAAC